>NZ_PJBR01000020.1:0-44391 GCF_002863625.1 Pseudoalteromonas sp. MelDa3
GCTAATTAGCGGCTCTTTTATTTTTAATTTACCTAGGGCCTGTTGACCTTTCAGGATTAAAATTTGTTCAATCTAGGGGCGATTTAATCGCGGCGTGAGGTTTGTAACCTAGTGGGCTAAGTAAAAACCGAGCAACAAAGAGTAAATTGCCCCTAGAAAGAACCCAAAGGGCAGCGCATGTTTGGCATTTATGCTGCGTTATCGCCTACTTACGGGGAATAACCACACTACATAGGCTCTGCCTTGCCTAAATACCAAACAGTCTGCTGCAAATTTAACCTCGAAAGATAAACAGGCCTTAGTAAATTAAGCGTTTAACGATGCCATATCAATAACAAAGCGGTATCGTACGTCTGACTTTTCCATACGCTCGTATGCAGTGTTAATTTCGTCAATGTTGATCATTTCGCACTCAGGTAGCACGTTATTTTCACCACAAAAGTCGAGCATTTGTTGCGTCTGTGCAATACCACCAATAAGTGAGCCTGCAATACGACGGCGACCCATTAATAATGGCACCGTGCTTAGCTCATCTACAGGACCAACTTGGCCTACGATAACTAAAGTACCATCTACATCAAGTAGTGGTGTGTAAATAGATAAATCATGTTTTACAGGTACCGTATCTATAATGACGTCAAAGGCAGATTGCGAGTCTTTCATTTCGTCATCATTAGATGACACTAAGTAATGCTGAGCACCCAATTTAACCGCATCATCTTTTTTAGACTCACTACGGCCAATTACAGTAACGCTTGCGCCCATTGCAACTGCATTTTTAACGGCCATATGGCCAAGTCCGCCTAGACCAACAACACCAACACGGCTACCTTTTTTTACGCCCCATTTATGAAGTGGCGAGTAAGTAGTAATACCTGCACAAAGTAGCGGTGCTACGCGAGAAAGGTCTAAATTTTCTGGTACAGAAAGTACGAATTCTTCGCGTACAACAACATGTTTAGAATACCCACCTTGGGTCATTTCACCACTAATGCGGTCTTTGCCTGCGTAAGTACCAATCATACCTTCGCGGCAAAATTGCTCTTCATCGTTATCACATTGATCGCAGCTTTGGCACGAATCAACCATACAACCAACAGCAACCGTGTCGCCTTGCTTGTATTTTTTAACGTCGCTACCTACCGACATAACTTTACCAACAATTTCATGCCCAGGTACTAATGGGTAGTCACTGCCACCCCAATCATTTCGTACGGCGTGTAAATCTGAATGGCACACACCACAGTATAAAATTTCAATTTCTACATCGTTATTTCGTAAATCGCGGCGCTCAAAAGAAAACTCTGTCAATTCAGAACCTTGGCTTTTTGCTGCATATCCTACTGTTTTCATAATAACTCCATAGTAGTTAAAAATTTAAATCATCAACAGCATAGTACATAGCCTGTGAATAGAACCTGACAATATAAAATAGGCACAAAAAAAGCCCAAACAGTGTTTGGGCTTAATCGTTAGGACTAGGGCGCTAAATTTAGTTATTTTGCAAGTAAGCTGTTTAATTCATTAATAATTGAATGAATGCGCTCTGCATTTTTTCCTAAATCACTACGCCCTACTCGCGACTTACTACGAATATCAACAAAACGTTGGCTGCCTTCATCTTTAATACGAATTACCACATCGTCTTTAAAACCAAACCACGTTGTTGTATCGGTAGCTTCCACAATACCTGTAGCCGTATTTGCACTTACCACTGCAAAGCCAAGATTTTTAACTGCTTGTTCGCTTGCTGTCATTAAATCGGCTTTAGATTGTGCAAAGCTTAAAGTTACCAGCTCCGGGTATGCTTTGCGTTGCTGTACTGCCGTTTCTTCACCCGCGTATTCTACTGGGTTAGATGCATTTGCACGTAGTGGTGCAATTGCTACAAATTTTGGTGGATTAACTAAATCAGTTGAAATGTCATGAATTGCCGGTACGCCTTCAGCCTTGTTCATCATATTAAGTGGCATAGCAATGGCCACAACCGAAAATACAAGTGCAATAACACCACTGCTTAGCGTTAACGTTTTACGCATAAATAACGCTTGTACTATAAGTAGCACCAATGCAGCGCCACCAGCATAAACGCCAAATTTAAACCCCGTAAACGCAACACCTAATTCTACAATACCAAATTTATACAAAGGCCCTGGCAGTATGACGAGTAAAAAAGCGATTAAACTAACTAAGCTCACTAAAACTTTCATTTTATGATTCCTATATTGTGTGTGATTTTTATTATTAAAACAGATAAGCACTATTAACCAGTAACTTATACTACTAATAAGTGCTTTTAGATTACTATTAGCGACTAATTACACAAAAAAGTCCAATGTTGTGTGATCAAAGTTACTCAAGTTTGGAAAAATATCAACAAGCTCAGAGCTTGGCACACCAAACCACTGAGCCAATGTGGCAAAGTACTGCTCATTAGCAACACTTGGAATTAAACGCCCGCCACCGGTATCTTGTGGGCCATCCAAATGTTGAGTTAGTAGCTCGCCATATATATTGCCGCCTTTTACTGCGCCGCCCATTACTATTTGGTTTCCTGCCCAACCATGATCAGTGCCATCGCCATTTGAGGTCAACGTGCGACCAAAATCAGACATAGTAAACGCAGTCACTTTATCTGCCATATCAAGCTCTTTCATCGCGCTATCAAATTCACTTAACCCTTGAGCTAACGTATTTAATAAAGCAGGGTGCGTTGTTAATTGGTTATCGTGCGTATCATACCCCCCCATAGAAACAAAAAACACTTGGCGCTGAGTGCTCAATTTTGCCTGTACGCTAATTGTTTTAGCTACTGCTGCAAATTGCTCACTAAGACTATTATCGCTAAATGGGGTAATAAGTGCAGGCGCGCTTTCTAACGCGCTGTTCATTGCTTGAGTGTTATTTATCGCACTTGTTAAGCCATTGGCATAAGCTGTACTTAACGGATGGCTCGTATTGCCTAGTAAGCGGTTCATAATAGAAGTTACGTGCTCGCTACGAGGTTGATACCCTCCAAACGCGTTAATACTACTAATGCCACTTTTGTTAAGCGCAAATGCATTGCTAGCACTTCCCGTTTGCCATAAATTAGTACCGTCGAGTGATACATTAGCTGCAAACTCATCTTGTAGCTCTAAACGTTCTAAAAGTCGTGCGCCCCACCCGCTATTAAGTGATTGTTTTTCTCGACCATACATCCATGCAGCTTGCTGATCGTTATGCGAAAACAAATGCTTAGGCAAACCTATTGTTTTATTTTTATAGTCACTCAATGTTGTGGGAGCGAGTAAAGTACCTACCCCACCTATAAATGCTAAATTTTGAGATTCAAACACATTTTGTATAGGTTCAAGTGAGGGATGAATACCGACTCCACCGGCAAACTGGCTTTTAATACTTAACTCAAGTGGGCTCTCTACCGCTAGGTTCTGCCTACTTTGCTCGTAAACACTACGTTGCTCGCCTTCAAGCGGAACTAGCATATTTAACGAATCATTCCCTCCATATAAATACACACACACTAATGCTTTGTAATCTCCTAGCTCAACTGCATTAGTCGCTCCAGTTAATGCTTGTAATTGCAGGCTCGTTAACGCGGCAGCCGATACACTGCCTTTTACACATAACGACAAAAACTCTCTTCTATTAATGCTCATTATGCGCTCCTAATACTGCACGTTAAACTCAGGTGAAATAGCAATCATATATAATAAATACGAAACCCGTTCACGGTATTGCTCTTCATTGAAATAGGCATCTAAATCAAGTAACGCTTGGCGCGTGTCACTGCTCATTGCGCCTGCAAAATATAACGTGTTGTACTGAGCTAATAGCGCGCTAACACCGTTTTTCTCTAAAACATTCATGTCGTCTTGAACATAAATATAAATACTATTTGAATTTAAATCGCTGCGCGCTTCTGCGGTACTCCAAACTAAACTTGCGTAAAGCGCGTTCATGGTACCAATCAGTGTTGCGTCGTTTGCTATTTGTAATTCTGGTGCAACAATACCTTCATTTCGCAAAGCTGCGGTTTGATAATCAGGCCTAAAAAAGTTAAATACCGAAGCCGATTGCATGGGTCCTTGTCCGTAGCTATTTATTAAATTCCATGTTTTATAATAACCCGCTGGCGATTTAGCATCGAGATTTCGCCAAAACTGTACAGTTTTTAAAATAGGCTCTTTAATTTTACCTTGGTAATTAAGCACTGAGCCAAAATGCCGCGCTTCATCATCTAAATATATAGCCTTTACTACAGCCGCTAAATCGCCGCGTACACCGGCGCCATTATCAATAAATATATTAGCTACTCGCTCAACGTATTGGGGTGTTGGGTTTGAGGTAATTAATCGCTGAATAAGCTGCTTGCTAATAAACGCCGCAACATTTTGATGATTAAATAAATTATCGAGCGCTATTTGCAATGACTCTTCTACTGCGTAACCTTGTGGTATAACCTCGCCATTTAGTAAGGTTTTTTGTTTACTAGAATGGTACTCGTCAAATGCTTCCATTGGTTTAATATAATCACGACTTTTACGCTTAAATGTTTCACTATCGGCAAACGTCCAACCAGTAAATACGCGTGCAAACCCCTCTATTTCTACCTGGCCATAAGTGGCAATTGTATTACCTTGTGCATCAAGCTTTGCAGTTCCGTCTTGGTTTAGCTCTTCAAGCCCGATGGTAAATAACTGCATTACTTCACGTGCGTAATTTTCGTCTGGGCGAATGTTAAGTGCATCGTCTGCTTTTTCGTTACCTAAATGGCTTAAAAAAGTACCCATAATAGGCGAAAGCGTTATATCTTCGAGTAAGTCACGATAATTACCAAAGGCATGCTTTAGTAATAAATCGTAATAAGTGATCATGCCCTCAGGTTGCCCTCTTAAGGCACTGTTCTCATCCGACACCACTAATATTTCACTTAACGCAAATGCAACACGTTGACGGAGTTGATCGTCACTTTGCATTACTGCTTTCCACCATGCATCTATGCGGCTTATGTATTTAAAGTCGTCATCGTCATTTAGCTTTACTAAATAATCACGGTGATAATTAATAGGTAGCGCTATTTGTTTATCAAGCCATTGCTGCTCGCTTAAACCTTGTGCGTTTTGTATTTCACTAAGCTTAGGCCCCATTGTTGCTTGGTGTAGTAACCGTGCGGCGCTAATCTCATCCATATTATTGCGCGCTATAAAGCTCAGCGTTTTTACACTGCTTGCTCCTTCATTGTCGGTTGCTGTGACCGAAAAAGCGTAATTAACAGGCTTATAACTTTGCGCATTTAGCAGTGTTACTGAGGTGGTTACTGCCTCTAAAGGCCCGCTAATTAGTTCAGGCCCTTGCGTTTGTTGCCATACAACCGATGTAATAGTGCCGTCTTTATCACTGGCTGTTGCTGTTAGCTCAATTGTTTGGCCCTTACTTAATTCACTAGGAATATCAGCGACTGACAAAATGGGGATTTTATTTCCGTTAACGGTTGGCGTATCATCTGAGCCTGAACCACCGCAAGCGCTTAGTATAAAAACAGTGATTGCGATCAGAGCAAATTTATAATGCATGTAAAGTCGTCATCATTTGTTAATTAAAGTACGTTAGTGTGTACCGAGTTTGATGCATTTATTGAAACACAAAATTTACAATTTAACTCTTTATTTTTTGTAACCGAATCATGAACGCCCCATTAATAATGCACTAGCTGCAGGGGTAAACAGCCAGAGCTTTATTATTTATGAAAACAGAAATTCGCTATTGTTTTGAATCTTCACAAGTTGCTAACCGGTTTTTACACGAACTGAAAGACTGGCCGGTTAACGATGTAAAAACACGACTTTTTAATGGCGGCGATAGTGTAAAAGTGACATACGAATACGACGAAAGTGGTTTTGATTACACTTGCGCCGAACTTGACGACCTAGCACAGAGCCATAGCGGGAAAGAGGTTTAAGCGTTTTATAATAAAAAACAGCTGATGCATCTTTAATAATTCACTTGAATTATATAGATTTGATTGATGTTTTATCTCTACCTGAGTTTTTCGCTTCGTAAAGCATTATGTCAGCTTCTTTAATTAGTGATTGCATAGACACATTATTACTACTTAAGGTTTCTTTTGTAGCAAATACACACCCAGCACTAATTGTTAAATATTCACGTACAGGCGACGCTTCATGAGGTAGATTTAATTCCCTAACCGCCAAAAGCAATTGCTGAGATATATCTACAAACTCTTCATAAGAAAGCTGTTTAAAGAATAATATGAACTCTTCGCCGCCATAGCGCGCCACTGTACCTGTGTTTTGCTTAGCTACTTGCTTTAGCTTTTGGGCAAGAGCTTGTAAAACGTTGTCTCCGCCTTGGTGACCATAAAAATCGTTATAATTTTTGAAATGGTCTACATCAAGTAATATTATTCCAAAGGCATTTTTTTGCTGTTGAGCCTGTTCCCATTGCGCCGCAATAATTTCGTCAAAGGCACGCCTGTTGTAAATTTGGGTTAACCCATCAATTTTACTTATTTTTTCAAGCTTAAAATTTTGATCTTTAACTTGTTTAATTAATGCATTAAACCCGCTAATTAAAACGCGCATTTCTAAAAATTTATTACTGAATCTCAGAGGCTGTAAATCGTTTTTAACCAACATTGAATTGATAGCGGACGCACCGTTAATAAGTGGTTCAATAAAGTAACGATTTACAATATAGAAACTCAAAAGTGACATTACAAAAAACATTAACAAAATAAGTTTTAAATAGTGATCAAATAAAACTGGCAGTGTTTGATGGTGGTGCTTAATGTTCAAAGCAAGAAGTGGATTACCGTTTATATCTAGAATCACCCTTTTCCTTTGAGTGGCAATGTCCTCTCCTTGGAGGCTCCCTTGAAGCGTCGCAATATCGTTTAAAGAACTAGCCTGTTCTATTTGTAAGTAGCTAAGCTCCACTTGTGCAATCTCAGCTAGGGACTTGATCAACGACGGTCTTACTTTTTTTATAAAAACAATACTACCAACAGGCTCACCTGTTTTATCTGTTCGCTTTATTACATGCGATGCAAACATGACAGGGCCGTCCGCTGTTTGCAAAAAACCAGAATGGCTTAAACTGTTGTCGTCTTCAGAGGCTTTTGAATTAGGAATAATTGCGCGGTTTAATTTATTAACCTGTAAATCTAAATCAGGCGCATCAAACTCAGTATGTTTAATATAATCATACGCTTGCCCGTAAACCATATTAAAGTTTATATCGTAAATAAACACACCATCAATTTTGAGAGAGTAGAAGGTGTCACCTACAAAGTTTGAATCTATATATTCTACGTCAAAATCAGCCATGTAATTATAGGTATCGTCCCATACGGCGTAGTCATAATTGAGTGTTTCTAAAAATATAAACTCTCTATCAAGCGCAATTTTAAGACTTAATAATTCACGATTTTGATAATCTTCAATACTAGTGTTTATGGTCGGCAGGCTAAAGAAATAGCGGTACCCAACTAATAAACTTGTTACAAAGCACATTAAAATCAAAGTACCTATTATTACAAAAAATCTTAATGTCATAGTCTCTATCTAATCGTGTAAAATTAAGTCAAAGTAGCTTACATTTTTATATTTTAGACTCCCTGTACCTTAATAATAAATAATTAGCTTCTTACTAAAGCGTAGTATAAATTCATGAGCAGGAATAAACAAAGTTTACTATTAAATTTTATAGCGTTAAAACTTTAGCCCTTTCAATAACATATTTAATATAGACATAAAATCATACCAATTCGCTTAATTAAGTGGTCTATTTTGAGGGCGGAAAAACGTGTTGATAGCTAGGCAAAAAATTCGCTATTTAGTTGTTCTAAATGAGAATTTTTTAACGCAGGTAGCGACACGTTTAGCCCCGCAAAATGATTAAGTATTATTGCGGATTGGTATTACACATTTAAAGTAGTACAAAAAGCTGAAATTATTCCACTACAGAAAATTCAACTTTTGATGGAGACGAACTCGCAAGCTCCAGTACTTCGTAATAATTTAAACCATCTATTTTTTTGCCAATAATAAAGTAATTCATTTCCCCCATCATGGTCGGGTCGCCCATAATATCGTCTAAGCTTTGCACGTCAGAAAATTGAATTGCGATTAAAGCGCCTAAAAAACGCATGGAATCTTGAGGCTTTAATGCTTTTAAAACTTTATTAACTCCCACTTTAGTTGACTCAGGTGTAGAGCCATCAAATCTAAAATCACTTTTTGTACTAGCGCATGCACTAAGCATTAATATTGATAGTGCGATAAGTAAATGTTTCATATATATCCTTATTTGTTTTATTAGTTATTCGTTTATTCGTTTATTCGTGATACTTGCGGATCATCGCCACTTTGCCGCTTTCAATTTCAATCACTTCCATCATTGTGGAGGTGTACTCTATTGGCTGCTTATTTTGCGGATGAATACCTTTTACATAGTTTTTATAACGAATAGCAAAGCCTGTATCGTTAAACACAAATGTATTAAGCAGTGTGCTTTCAAACAATGTGTGCGCACCTAAGTAAAAACTCATACCTTTGCGCATCTGCTTTTTACCATCTGGAGTACGTGAGTCATCCGGTTGATACGGAATATGCTGATTGCCAATATCATCGGTTAACAATGCAAGGTAAGCCTCAAGCTCTTTAGCACCTGCGTTAGGTGCTTGTGTGGCGGTCATTGTTTTATAGTACTGCTGCGCAAACGCATTTAAGTCGAGTGGCTTTTCAGCATAAGCCGAAAAAGCAGTTACTAGAGCCAAACCTAACGTTAAAAGTAGCTTCATCACTTATTCCCTGTAGTTAAAAATATTGATTCATTTATAGGAACACTATATTAATATGTTCAACAATAAAACAAATAGTTTTAAGTACTAACACCTACATTTTGCTCTTTACTCTGTTGGTTGCAACGCTGTTGGCAGGGTCGCCTGGCCAAAAATGCTTAGGGTAACGACCTTTCATTTCCTTTTGCACATCGCGGTAACTGCTAGCCCAAAAGTGCGCTAAATCTTGAGTAAGTTGCAGTGAGCGTTTACCTGGCGATAACAACTCCATAAGCAGTGGCAGTTTACCGTTGGCAAGCATAGGCGTACTGGTCAAGCCGTAAACTTCTTGCATACGCACGCTTAGCTTTGCGGGGCCATCAAGCTGGTATTCTATTTTTATATTTGAGCCACTTGGCACCGTTAAGCGCAGTGGTAACAGTGCTTTTAACGCGGTTTGTTGTTGCCAATCAAAACAGTTTTGTAATGCTTCAAAGTAGTTAAACTTTTTAAGCTGCGTGAGCGTTTTAATATCTTCTAAAAACACGCTTAGCCACTGCGCTGCATTTTGAATGAGTTGTTGCTCATTTGTTTTTGGAAATTTATCGGGTAATAACTTACTTGCTAGACTCATACGTATCAGCAATTGCTGCGCATCAGGTTGCTCGTTAAATAATGCAAAACCGTGTTTAGCAAATAAGTTTAGCCACGCTTTAGCGCGCTCGCTCTTATCTAGTTTTTGTTTACTAGGCTGGCTGCTGAGCGTTATAGCCCCGAGCTTTACTTCATCTTGATGAATAAAACGTGCTGATTTTTCGTCAAACTCACAGCGAGTAAGTTCACTAAATAAATGCGGTAAAAATTCTTGTAACTCAAATGGGTTAAGCGCGGTGGCTGCAAATATACGCCCTCCTTTGTGCCCGCCCATGGTTGCTATAGCTAAGTAATCGTCGTTGTGCCAGTAATCGGCATTTAACTCAGCACCTGCACCATTGGCAAGTAGGTAACCATTACCGCGTTTTTTAGCGATGCGATCTGGGTACGCCAATGCCACTAGCAAACTAATATAATGCGTATTTAATTCGCTGTTTTCGTCTTTTACTTTTAAGCGGCTTTGCCAATATTTTAACTGCTGTTTAAATACCGGATGCGGACGTTGCTGTTGGCTATGCAACGCTAAACTCAACTCGTTTGCACTGTTTACTCGGCTCTCAAGTAATGCCACTAAATAAATAGCGAGCCTAAAAATACCAGGGAGTTGGTCATCAAGTATTTGTGCTTTTAGTAGCATATGCGCCAAACGAATATCAGCACCAAAACCTAACATTTTACTGCCAAGCGGTGTGAGCTTACCCTTGCTATCAATAGCTTCTAGCATGTTGAGCAGGTTACTTGCTTGCTCGCATTGTTGCTCAGTGGGCTTATCGAGCAAGGTTAGCTCATCAATACTGGCTCCCCACTGCTTTGCCTCAAGCATAAGTTGGCTTATGTCTGATGTGAGTATTTCGGGATTGTCGTGGCTATTACGTCGCTCAAAGGTTTGCTTTGAGCCAATTCGATAAACAATGCCCGGCTCTATTCGCCCTGCACGTCCTGCACGTTGCACAGCAGAGGAGCGCGATATACTTTGTGTTGTGAGCTCTGTAACCCCTGTTTTTAAATTAAAGGTCGCTGCACGGCGCTTGCCGCTGTCAATTACAATGCGTATGCCTTCAATAGTTAAACTGGTTTCGGCTACATTTGTAGTAAGCACTACTTTGCGCATGCCGTTTGGTGCTGGAGCAATCGCAGCTTGCTGATTAGCTTTATCTTGCTCGCCAAATAGCGTTGCGACTATGCAGTTACTGGGTAAATCGTTCAGTGCTTGTTGCACGCGTAGTATTTCAAATTGCCCAGGTAAAAACACCAATGCGCTACCTGTTTGCTCATTAAGTGCTTGTTTTATTATGCTAGGAATTGCATCAAGCCAACGGCTTTCATCTTTTATGGGTATGTATACTTCGTCTATTGGGTAGCTGCGACCGCTTGATTGAATTACAGGGCAGTCAAAAAACGCTGTATAACGCTCAGTATCAAGAGTTGCCGACATAAGCATAATGGTTAAATCTTCACGCAGCGCACTTTGGGTCTCGAGCGCAAAGGCAAGTGAGGTATCGGCTGCAATTGAACGCTCATGAAATTCATCAAATATCAGTAAATCAATATCGCTTAATTCGGGGTCGTTTTGCAGCATGCGCGTTAGCATGCCTTCGGTGACTATTTCGAGGCGCGTATTAGCACTTACTTTACTCTCACCCCTAATCCGCAAGCCCACACTTTGCCCAACACTTTCGTTTTGGCACTTTGCTAGGTAGCTGGCAATATTACGAGCTGCTAAACGGCGAGGCTCTAGCATTACAATACGTTTAAAATACCCATCGCGCATTAGTTGCAGCGGCAACCACGTAGATTTACCCGCACCAGGCGGCGCTTGTAATAACGTAATAGGATTACTTTGTAATGTAGTAACGAGTTGTTGATATATGTCTTGAACCGGCAGCACAGCTATTTACCCTAAATTGCTTTGCAGGCATTGTAACAAAAAACCGCAGCGACACCGCGGTTGATATTTATTAATAATTGCTATTAGCTACCCGACACCATTCTAATTCGATCTGCAGGCACTCGTAATTGCTGCATTAAGTAAATTTTAAATGGTGCTTCGTAAGGTTGCTCATCAACCGCTTTTTGCATGCACAAAAGCCATGCGTCACTTTGCTCAATTCCTACATGTAAATGTTTGTGCGCTTGAGGAATGTTAATACTGCCAAAATGTTCAGCGTATAATTTAGGACCACCTAACCAGCTCGACAAAAAGTAAGCGAGCTTTTTACGTGATGCTGATAAATCTTTTGAATGCATACTCCTTATATTTTCAGCCTCTTTTAAAGCGTCCATATTATCGTAAAACGCATTCACCAATTGTGTAATACCTGCTAACTCACCTGCCATTTTGTATGAGCAGTCATCCACTCCGTATTCACACGTTTTTGTATTCATAACTCACTCAGGTTAACTACTTTGTTTAATACCTGCATATTAGCTTAAAACAAAAATTTAAGAATGAGTTACATCAAAGCGGCCTAATTTATGTCAGCAATAATTACAGGCTGCTATGTATATTTTTTAATAAAAAGCGCAATATTAAAAACAAAATCGCTCAACATAAAAATATAACCAACTGATAATAAAAATAATAAAATCATTATTATTCATTGGTACAAGGCTTGCTACTTTATAACTGACAGTTAATTCACTAACCTGAAGTAAGGATAAACTTATGAACAGCGATCGTATCGAAGGTAATTGGAAAGAACTTAAAGGTAAGGCTCAACAAAAATGGGGCGATCTTACCAACGACGATTTAGATAAAATTGAAGGTAGCCGTACAGAGCTAGTTGGTAAAATCCAGCAGCAATACGGTAAATCTAAAGAAGAAGCAGAGCGTGAAGTTGATGAGTTTGAAAAAGGTCGTTAAACCGCGTTAACCGCTTTTAAAAAAACCGCCATTTGGCGGTTTTTTTTGTTTAAGCTGTAGGTTATTTAGCTACGCTTTTAATTGGTTACCAATCGGTAACTGCCTAATACGCTTTCCGCACGCTGCAAAAATAGCATTACATAATGCTGGCGCATAAACTGGTGTAGACGGCTCGCCGACTCCTGCTGGTGGTGCATCACTTTGTACAATTTCAACTTCAATCTCAAGAGGTGCGTCGCTCATACGCGGTACGCGATAATCATGAAAATTACTTTGCTGTACGCGCCCTTTATCAAAGGTAATACCATCGCTGATTGCAGTTGTAATACCGTAAATAGAGCCACCTTGGGTTTGGTTTTTAACGGTGTCGGTGTTTACAACCGTACCCGCATCAATGGCAACCCACGACTTAATTACTTTTAAATCGCCAGCATCCGACACTTCTACTTCAACTACCGTAGCTACATAAGTTAAAAAGCTTCTATGTGCTGCTATGCCTAAACCTCGACCTTTAGGAAGCTCTCGCCCCCATTTACTCATGTCAGCTACTTTTTCAATAACATGGCGCAGTCTGCCAATATCTAAAGGATAAACCGCTTTATCGCCACCGTAATTATCGTATGTGGCATTTTGCTCAGTTACATCAACAATGCGACTCGGACCTATAGTGTCTAGTAAATAGTCTTTTTGGTCGCGACCGGCTTTGTGCGCTGCTTCGCCAATAAATGACTGAATAGCAAAGGCATGAAAAATATTTGATACAGAGCGCATCCAACCAATTCGTGCTTTGGCTTGCGCATCACCGTTTTCTAACTTCATATTAGGCGTGTTAATAGGGTTATCGGTAAATCCTAAGCGCAGTTCAAAGCTTCCTGGCGTAGTTGCCCCTTCTGAAAAGGTAGAGGTAATTGGTGAAAATGCGGTGCGATGTAAATACGATTCTATTGCGCCATTTTTATCTAGCGATGCTTCAATGTGCTGAGCCGAAACCGCATGGTAAAAACCATGTTGTATGTCGTCTTCACGCGTCCATTGCACACGAATAGGTTTGCCTACTTTCATTGAAAGGTAAGCTGCTTCTGCTGAAAAGTCAGGTTTTGACTTACGCCCAAAACCACCCCCTAACATGGTAACGTGAACATTAATTTTGCTCTCATCCATGCCAAGCATTGCCGCCACTGTTTTCATATCGGCTTGTGGATTTTGCGTAGCAGCCCATATATCAACACTGTCTTTGTTGTACATAGCTGTTGCACAAGGTGGCTCCATTGGTGCTTGAGCAAGGTGCGGCGCGTAATAATCAGCTACGAGTTTATTGCTCGATTTAGCCAACACGCCCATGGCATCGCCTTTATCACGTATGTTTGCCTGTGGAGTTTGTACTGTTTTTAGTAATGACTTTTTAAATTCTTTTGAATTGTAATCGCCATTTTTGCCATCATCCCACACGACTTTTAATGCTTTACGCCCTTGCCATGCAGCCCATGTGTTTTTAGCTATAATCGCAATGCCGCCTTTTGGCTGAAACTGCGGTGCGCCTTTTGGTGCAGGTATTTCAATAACATCTATAACGCCGTTTATCGCTTTTGTAGCACTGGCATCAAACGACTTAACAACACCGCCTACTACCGGCGGGCGTTCAATTATAGCCACCAGCGCTTGTGGTTCGCGTACATCGGCTGCAAATATAGCTTTACCTGTTACTAAATCGGCTAAATCTATGTGCGCCATGCCGGTATTAATATAACGCCATTCTTTGCGTGTTTTAAGCGTTAGTTTGTCAGCTTCTGGTGGCGTTATTGTAAGCGCTAAGTCGATTAAATCTTTATAAGTAAGCGATTTACCTGAGCTGTGTGTAACAACGTGTTGATTAGCAGTACAGGTTTGTGGATCAACTTTCCAAAACTTAGCGCCAGCGTGCTGCATCATGTAACGTACACTTGCGCCCATTTCACGCAGGCGCTGCATGTTGTAGCGAATACTGCGCGAGCCATCGGTATTTTGATCGCCGTATTTAGGGTCGCCCTTACCCTGAATAACAATAACCTTATCCCACGCGGCTTCCATTTCATCGGCAACAATTTGTGCAATCGCGGTGCGAATTTGCTGACCCATTTCAGAGCGATGGCAGGTTATTTCAACCATGCCGTCTGGGCGCAGTGCAATAAATAAGTTTGCGCGTTTTGCCAGCTCAGATGGCTGCTCTAACACACCCGCAAATGCTCTTGGCGCACTGCCTACAAAATAAGTACCGAGTACCAACGCACCTATTGCACTGGTTTTTAAAAACTTACGGCGGTTTAAGTCAAAGTATTTATTATCTTGGTTCATACTTCTTCCCCTTGTTCATTTGGGTCAAAATACTGAACACTCGCCATTGTTTTAGCGGCCGACTTAATCGCTTTATGAATACGCGGGTAGGTACCACAACGGCAAATATTGCCCGACATATTACTTACTATTTCATCGTCGGTAGGGGTTGGGTTTGCAGCTAATAAGCTTGCAGCTTGCATCATTTGGCCGCACTGGCAAAAACCACACTGCGGTACTTTATGCTCAACCCATGCTTGTTGCACTGGATGGTCGCCCTGCTCGCTTAGCCCTTCAATTGTAGTAATTGAAAGACCCGCTACTGCCGCTACAGGTAATACACACGAGCGCTGAGCTACCCCATCAATATGCACGGTACACGCACCGCACTGAGCCATACCACAGCCAAATTTAGGCCCAGTTAAATTCAATTCGTCTCGGAGATACCATAATACTGGCGTTGACGGATCGCCAGAAAACTCATGTTTATTACCATTAATGGTAAGCGTGATCATACTAAACTCCTTGGCAAAGCGCTTTACAGGAGGGTTCCTTGTTGCGCGAGAACTATTTTTAATTACTTACTATTTTATACTTACTACTTTTAGCCTACCACTTAGATCTGTTTTATAAAAATACTAATTATTAGAACGTTTAAACCACATTGAAATTATTAACGCCTGATTATTAGTATTATAACTAGGCTCTGCTGAACTTTGTGGATTAAAATTTGTTCTAACTAGAGGCAATTTAATCGCGGCGGGAGGTTTGTAAACAACAAAGCGTAAATTGCCCCTATGCAGAACCCTTGGGTCAGCGCATGTTAAACCTCGAAAGATAAACAGGCCCTCAATAAAAGTTTAAAAAGACTATTAATAAAAAAAAACCGCCATTTGGCGGTTTTAGATAGTGTAAATAAGCTTCTAACTATTAATTAAAACGGCGTCTACCAAATAAAACCACTGATAGCAGCGTAAGTAAGTAATAAATACTGCCACCAGAGCTAGAGCCTGAATCAGATGAAGGAGTCGCTACCGCAGCAGCTTGCTTACCTTCAACGTTTATAGTCACGGTTTGAACTGCTGAACTATCAAATTTATCTTTAGCTACATAACTAAACGTTACTACATGATCAGATTCGCTCGTGGGAGTTAGTTTAAACAATCCAGTATCAGGCTCAAATGTTAAAGTTCCTGAGTTTGGCTCAGTTACCACTTCAAATTCAAGTGTATCGTTGTCGCTATCTAATGCTGAAAAGCGACCATTCACTTCACTCTTATAAGAGGTGTTATATGTTACATTTTGAGCTTGTGGGGCTGTATTTGTAAGTTCAATAACAACATTATGAAGCTCAGATTCAACTAAAGAATCTTTCACTGTAAAGCTAACTGATACTGGCTCAACCGAGTCACCACTTGGTGAGAAGGTCACGCTACCTAAAGCAGAATCCATTAACTGAATTTGCCCATGAGCAGGCGAATTTTTAATTTGAAATACTAATTGCTCAGCGTCTTCATCCATACCTTCTAGATTAAAGTTAAGCGGTGTATTCCAATGAGTTTGCAGTGTCATATTATTTGCTGTAGGTGCTGTATTTGTGAGCTCTAACGTTAAGCTTGATAACGCTGAACGTGAACGATCTTTTACTGTGTAGTAACTAAGCTCGTCAATGCCTACAGTCCCCGAAGGTATATAAGTTAGTAGACCCGCCTGTCTGTCGGTAAACTCGACCCTACCCAGAGTGGGTCTCTTATTTAAAACTACATAATCAATATCATCTGATACAGGTAAATCTATTTGTATGCTTTTTAAAACATGATCAGAGTAGCTTACAGCTTCAGGCTTAGCTAAAGGCTCAGTAACTTGATTAGAAAACACCTCCAATGACCGACCCGCCAACAAGGTATAATCAACATTATTATACGTAGACGTTGCTAACCAACTGTCATTATTATTACGCTCAACAGTGTATGAAACCACATTGCTATCTAGGTTATATTCACCAAACTGATCTGAACACGAATACTGCACAAACCCAGCTCTTACAGACACAATGTTATTTAAAGAGTTTTGGCACACTTCACTAATTAATGTTGTCTGCCCATTTAAAGCCACTTTATAAAGTGAGCCATTATAGGTAGATGCAACTAAAGTTTCTTCTCCATTAATAACAGTGTTAACCAAACCGTTAAAGCTTTGCTCCAAAGCAACTTTAGATATAGTGTTTTCAGAGTAGTCATAACTAATGAGGTAATCACTAACGAGACTAACCACATCTATATTTTCGTTATTAAGAAAGCTTCCAGTTACTATTGAACTCATGCCGCCCCAATAAAATCCTAAGCGAGGCGATGTTTTTAATAACTCTCCAGTTTGCCCATTTAATACTTTAAAAAAGGTACCTTCACTTCCTGTATGCTCAGCACCATTACCTACTATTATTTCTAACTTGCCATCATTATTAATATCTAACGTTGTTAAGGTACTAATGTAGTCTCCGTCGCCAAGATATGTTTGAAATAGCTCTTCACCCGTTTCAGGTGAAAACACCTGTACATTCGCGTCGTATATAGCAGAGCTACCAGCAATAATATAATTCTTACCATCATCAAACAGCTGAGCAGTAGTAACTAAATTGTTATTATCCCAATCGTTATTAACGCTTATATTTGTAAGTATTTTTTCATTAGTTTGTGTATCTACTATGTGCAAAGCGTTACTATCACGCTCGGAATAAAGTATATCTAAGCTTCCGTTATTATTAATATCAGCAAGTGCTAACGCTTTATTTGAATAGTACTTAATGCCTTTAGCCCACTGTTGAGTTTTGTCATCCGTGTTGTGAATATAAAAACCATCTTCACCTGACGAAGAATAACCTGAGCCCCAAGCAATATTTTGCTTACCATCACCGTTAAGGTCATCTACAACAATACCCGATACACCATGCTCTGGATTATTAATACTCCAAAACTCAACGCCTGTTGTGAGTGAAAGCGCGTATAAACTTCCCCACTGACCATCGCCGTAAACTAAATCGTCGGTACCATCATTATCGATGTCTGCAACTATTACTTTATCAATATCTAAGTCGCTTTGGGCTGTCCATAAAATGCTTTCAGTGCTTGGGCTTAGCATTTCTATGCTGTACCAACTTTGCCCATTAATCACTTCATCTAAGCCGTCGTTATTAATATCAACAGCAATTAAATGCTCGCCATTAATACTTACACTAAGTTGTTTGTGCAGTACAAATTCTGAATTTTCGAATCTATAAACCGCACCATCACTAAATAAAACTTCTTTTGCATTAGCCTCAGTAAATGAGCCTGTCACAAAGTTTTGTGGTACGTTTTCAAGTACCGCAATTTCAGATAAATCGAGCGAGTTAAGAACAAAAAGCTTACTGCTTTGATAAACAAAAAGCTCATCTTGCCCATCGCTATTTATATCAAACTTATCTGCTGCTCTTGGGTAATAAAACTATTTACTTAGTTCTATCTCTTGAGTGACTAAATTAACTTTATGTACTGCGTTATTTTCTAAAACATATAAGTAGTATGTATCTGCCACTGTATCTTTAATTAGCGTGGTATCTTCAATATAGTCATCAAAGTCGTAGCGAGCAGTTACTTCATACGCACCTTTCACATATTCTATAATATTAAAATTGCTCTCTTGGGCGGATATAATGTGCTTACTACCCACACCCGACAAAGGTGCCACGTACAAGCCTTTTCGACCTGTTGAGTTGCCTAACGAAAATTCACGAAATACGCTGCTAAGCTCTATGCTTTCCTCGTCTGAGGCAGGTTGAGTAAGGCTATTATTTTTTATAATTGGCGCGAGTAGAGGTTTTTTAGATAAACTTTCAAAATGAGCTTTATCAAAATTTATTTTTTGATCGTTAATTAAAACAGCATCACCGTAAGTATTTTCTTGAGTGTTTTTTATAGGCTGAGCGTGAGTATTGGCATTCACTGAATACGCGCTCATCATGAGCAACGTAAGGCAAGATAGTTTAATCAATTCCATAATCCTTTGTATTTCTTTATTTAATCACGTCACTACAACTGCAACGTTCCATTAACACGGCATTATATAGAGTACCAACCGGAAATAAAGAGGCGATTAACAAAGTTTTACAAAGGGATAGAAGAATAAAGTAATAACATTTAACTTGCAGCTAAAGCTACTTTTATAGAAATTTTAGCCGCATTCTTACTAATAAAAAGCGATTAATGAGTGCTTATAACATCTTCAGACAACAATCGCTCATCGTCTTTATAAACTTCAAGCCAACCTGGTGGTGATGTATCGCAGCCAATAATGGTTACTTGTAGCACATAACTATAGCGACCATTCTTAAACGTATAGTGATGATTCCCGCCGCTACCCTCAAATGTAATATCGCCATTTAATAAAACCATATCAGGCTTGTCGCTTGATTTTTTATTAATACCCCACACTGCATACCGAAAATTATGCTCGCCTAAATCATCAACACGAATATGATAGTTAGCCGTTTTCCAATCGAGTACTGGTTTTTCAAGAGTATTAATACTTGCGTGCAAGGATTGCTTACCTTGTTCGATTAAGCTTTTAGCAAGTGCTTGCTCTTTAGCATTTTGGGTATTTACAGCAATAATTTTACCGTCGGTATCTACCCACATAACGCCGTTATTTAGCATAATGCCGCGCCAACCAACTTTATCCCAATCGGTGTCAATGTTTGAACTGGCAATAACTGCTACTAGTTCATCATTAAATACCTCATCAAAGCGGTTAATAAACTCAGCTTCATTTTTAATGTCAGGTATGGGGTCTCGTCGTTTTAATGGGTAACGAATAAGTGTAGCAATTGCAGGTTTATCGTCACTTTCAAAGGCTGCAATAACAGGTAAAACGAACTCGTGATATTTTTGCTCAAGAGCAAATGTGCTAGATGTAAAAAGTAGAGATAGGCACAGTAGGATGTGGTTTAGATGTTTCATTTATAGTCCTTTATTTAAAATAATCAGAAATGTATGCAACAAATTCATGAGATAAAATTATAAAGTGGATAATTCCTACCGATGTTATAGATGAAAATATTTAATATAAAAATCAATTAATTCATAATGATAACTTGCTTTAGGCTCTTTGATTTCATTATCATTTGTAGGCCCTACGCCAAATAGCTATCCATTGTTTAGTAGGCCTAGACAAGTCAGGTAATTACCTAAGTTTTACCACCTATTATTTGGTTGTTTGATGTTAATCTAAAATATAATTAACCACTATTTAAATATGTATTTGTATTAATGTGAAATAGTTTTCGACATTACTAAATGCGACTTAATGAATAAAAGTGAGCAAGACATGGATTGGCTTAATAATAAGAAATTGGAAGTAAAACAAAAGCATCATTATATATGGGCCAATTACATGAAGCATTGGTCTACAAACGGTCGAGACATATATTACACAAAGAAAAAAGAAGGGATAGCTCTAGACAGCATAAAAAGTGTGGCAGTGGAAAAGTATTTCTATCGTGTTAATACATTAACAGAAAAACACGTTTACCTAATTGAAAAACTCATAGCTATGAGTAATGATATGGAATTAAAAAAGCACCATGAAAAAGTCCTTAAAAGCTATTTAGACACACAAAAAATGTATAAATATTATACGTCTTTGGATGTTAAAAGCGAATATGGTGATAAATTATTTAATGCCGCTAAAAATAACTCGATCGAAGATAGACACTCTCAACTTGAGCGCGATGCCTTAAGTGTTTCAAATAAACTTAGAAATTTAGATGTAAACACCTTAAAAAACATTGATCAAATGACAGATTTTTTATTATTTTTAGGGCATCAATTAACTAGAACTAAAGCTTTTAAAGAAACATTTATTAAATCTTTTGCTAAGAATTGCGACCCTCAAATAGCTGAACTAATGGAGGAAAGTTGGTGGTTTATTTCTTTTCTTTATGGCACTAATTTAGGGAAAAGCTTGTGTATTAATAGAGGTTACTGCTATCAATCAATTTTAGAAAATAATACTAGCATCCCATTTATTACAGCTGACGCGCCTGTTGTAAACATCCATCCCAGACCTAATATGGGTACATCACCATTGAAACACGAAACTGAGTATTTTTACCCTCTATCACCTACTAAAGCATATTTTATAGGGTGGTCAGACAGATTTGTAAACAGCACAAGCTTAGTTAACGAGTCATTTGTGAAAGAAGTTAATAAAAAATGGCTGAGGGTGCTCATTTTCATATTATTTCAAACAAGGCTGAAGTATTGAAGCTATATGAACGTTAATTCGGTAGGAAACGGTAATACCGAAGTTAGATCTTATTAACTTTTCGTAACCATATAGCTCTAATTTTAAAACAAAAAACGAGCCATACTGGGCTCGTTTTTTGTTTTACTGATAACTGACAGCTAAAAACTGATCACTCCTCTCTACTCCGGATCATAACCCAAATTAGGCGATAGCCATCTTTCAGCTTCTTCCAGCGTCGTATTGGTTCGTTTAGCGTAATCTTCAACTTGATCGCGTTGTACTGCTGCTACGGCGTAGTATTTAGCTTCTGGGTGTGAGAAGTACCAACCTGAAACAGCAGCACCTGGCCACATGGCGTACGAGCTAGTTAGCTGCATGCCAATGCGCTTTTCGGTGTCGAGCAACTGCCAAATTTTCTTTTTCTCGGTGTGCTCTGGGCACGCTGGGTAACCTGGCGCTGGGCGAATACCTTGGTAGTTTTCGCGTATTAGCTCATCGTTTGCTAGGTTTTCGTCTGGTGCAAAACCCCAATACTCTTTACGTACTTTTTCGTGCAGGTATTCTGCAAACGCTTCTGCGAGCCTGTCGGCAACCGCTTTAATCATTATTTTATTGTAGTCGTCTTGCTGTGCGTCAAACGCATTTGCTAAGTCGTCTTCTTCAAGACCGCCTGTTACAGCAAACGCACCAAAATAGTCTGGTGTGCCTTTGGGTGCTATGTAGTCGGCTAGGCAGTAGTTAGCAAAGTCGGTTTTTTCGGTTTGCTGACGTAAATGGCACGAGGTCGTTAACAGCTCTTTGCGTGTTTCGTCGGTGTATATTTCTATGTCGTCCCCAACGCGGTTAGCAGGGAATAAACCAATTACGCCAAGTGGTTGCAAACTGCCTGCTTTTTCAAGGTCGTCTAACATGTCGTTAGCGTCTTTAAATAAGCTTTGCGCTTGCTCGCCTACGACTTCATCGGTCATTATGCGCGGGTATTTACCGGCGATTGACCACGTCATAAAGTATGGCGTCCAATCTATGTATTTACGCAAAGTGGCAATGGATACGTTTTTAAACTCGATCACGCCGAGCTTTTTAGGCACTGGTGGCGTGTAGTTATCCCAATCAAGCACCGCTGCGTTATCGCGGGCACGCTGAATAGTAACAGGCTTAGAGCGTGGTTTTTTACGCGCTTGTTGCTCGCGCACTTTTACGTATTCAGCTTTAGTTTTAGCTAAAAAGTCAGGTTTATGCTCTTTTGATAATAAATTAGATACTACACCTACCGCACGGCTGGCATTACTAACATACACTACGCCTTTGTCATATTGCGGCTCAATTTTTACTGCGGTGTGCGCTTTAGAAGTAGTTGCGCCACCAATTAGTAGCGGAAGTTCAAAACCACGGCGTTTCATTTCTTTTGCTACGTGTACCATTTCGTCAAGCGATGGGGTAATTAAGCCCGATAACCCAATAATATCGGCTTTTTCGTCGATGGCGGTTTGTAGTATTTTATCAGCCGGTACCATTACACCTAAGTCGATTACTTCATAGTTATTACATTGCAGTACAACACCCACAATATTTTTACCTATGTCGTGTACGTCACCTTTTACGGTCGCCATTACTATTTTACCATTAGTTGAGCCTTCTTCTTTTTCAAGCTCAATGTATGGGTCTAGGTAGGCTACGGCTCGCTTCATTACACGCGCCGATTTAACAACTTGTGGTAAAAACATTTTACCTGCACCAAATAAGTCGCCTACTACGTTCATGCCGTCCATTAACGGCCCTTCAATTACGTGAATAGGTTTAGCTGCTGCGGCGCGGCATTCTTCGGTATCTTCATCTATAAATGTAGTAATACCTTTTACAAGCGCGTGCTCAAGGCGTTTTGCAACAGGCCATGTGCGCCACTCTAAATCTTCTACTCGCTCGGCTTGCGCCATCCCCGAGTATTTTGGTGCAAGCTCTACTAAACGCTCGCCTGCGCCTGAGTCGGTGTTAAGTATTACGTCTGTAACGGCTTTACGTAGTTCTTCTGGTATATCATCGTAAACGGCGAGTTGCCCCGCATTTACAATACCCATGTCCATACCAGCTTGAATAGCGTGATATAAAAACACTGAGTGAATGGCTTCACGTACGGGGTTATTACCCCTAAACGAAAACGATACATTTGATACACCGCCCGACACTTTACAGTGCGGCAAATTTTGCTTAATGCGGCGTGTGCCTTCAATAAATTCTACGGCGTAGTTATCGTGCTCTTCAATACCGGTGGCTACGGCAAATATATTAGGGTCGAATATAATATCTTCTGGCGCAAAGCCAATGTCTTCTACCAATATTTTATAACTGCGCGCACATATTGCGAACTTACGGTCTGCCGTGTCGGCTTGCCCGTCGGTATCAAACGCCATTACAACAGCGGCTGCACCAAAGCGTTTTATTATTTTAGCTTGGCGAATAAACGGCTCTTCGCCCTCTTTTAACGATATTGAGTTAACAATTGCCTTGCCTTGAATACACTTTAAGCCTGCTTCTATTACTTCCCATTTTGAGGAGTCGACCATAATTGGTACGCGAGAAATATCAGGCTCTGAGGCTATTAAGTTTAAAAACTTAACCATGGCGGCTTTTGAGTCCAACATGGCTTCGTCCATGTTTATATCAATAACCTGTGCGCCGTTTTCTACTTGTTCGCGTGCCACTGTTAGCGCGGCTTCAAAGTCTTCTTCCATGATTAAACGTTTAAACATGGCAGAACCCGTTACATTGGTACGTTCGCCGACATTAGTAAATACTGCTATTTGTTGGGTCATGCTGGCTCCTTAATTTAAGTTACAGGCTTCAAGGCCTGATAAACGCATGCGTACTTCAAGCTCTGGTAGTTGGCGTGGTTTAACGCCCACTAAACCTTTTGCAAAAGCGCGAATATGCGCAGGCGTGGTGCCACAGCATCCGCCTACTATATTAATAAAGCCCGATTTACCCCAATCGATAATTTCGGTTGCCATATCGCCCGCTTCTAAGTCGTATTCACCAAACTCATTTGGTAAGCCGGCATTAGGGTGTACCGATGTAAAGGTTTCGCACACGCGCGACAACTCTTCTACATATTGGCGCAGTAAATCAGGACCAAGCGCGCAGTTTAAACCAATAGAAATAGGCTTAATATGGCGAATAGAGTTATAAAATGCTTCAGTTGTTTGTCCCGAAAGCGTACGACCAGAGGCGTCGGTAATAGTCCCCGAAATCATAACGGGTAATTTACGCCCTGCTTGCTCAAAGGCTTCTTCTACGCCAAACGAGGCGGCTTTTGCATTAAGGGTATCGAATATAGTTTCGATTAGTATTAAATCGGCGCCGCCTTCCATTAATGCAAGTGTTGATTCAATATACGCAGTAACCAGCTTATCAAAGGTGACATTTCGGTAACCCGGATCGTTTACGTCTGGCGAAATTGAACACGTTTTAGATGTCGGCCCTAAAACACCGGCTACGTAGCGCGGTTTTTCTGGCGTTTTAGCTGTAAATTCATCGCAAATTGCGCGAGCTAATTTAGCCGACTCTAGGTTTATTTCACGGCTTAGGTTTGCCATGTCGTAATCTTCCATCGAAATAGTGGTCGAGTTAAACGTGTTGGTTTCGATAATATCGGCGCCCGCTGATAAAAAACCACGATGAATATCAGTGATTAAATCGGGCTTGGTTAGGCTTAATAAATCGTTATTGCCTTTAATTAATACATGCCAGTCTTTAAAACGCTCTCCGCGATAGTCTTCTTCTTCTAGCTTATGATCTTGGATCATGGTGCCCATAGCGCCATCTAAAATTAAAATGCGTTCTTTTAATGCGGCGCTTATTTCGGCTTGCTTATTATTTGTAGGAGCGTTATTCGGCATAGTTGTTAGTCCTCACGTCTTGGCTAACTAAATTAATATCATACGGTGTGGTTTGGTACACGTAGTAATTTAACCAGTTCGAAAAAAGTAAAAAAGCATGGCTTTGCCACGTTTTTGAAGGTTGTTTGGTTGCATCATCGTCCACAAAGTAATTTTCGGGTTTTGGTGCATTAGGGCTCTTTTTACAATCGCGCTCGTATTCTGCTTTTAGCGAGTCGGCGTCGTACTCTGGGTGGCCGGTTATAAACACTTGACTACCCGATTTATTTTTAAGTAAGTAAGCCCCCACTCGCTCAGAACCTGCCAGTACTACTAACTCATCGCAGGCGTTTATTTTATTTATATCAATGTGGCCGTAGCGTGAGTGCGGTACTAAAAAGGTGTCGTCGAATCCGCGAGTCAGTGCGCCGTGATCAAAGTAACATTGGTGGGTAAATACGCCACACAGTTTGTCGTCTTTTAAATCGCGCTTTAAATTGTAACGGTGATATAACGCTGCATGTGCTGCCCAGCACGAAAACAACGTAGAGGTAACGTGTTGCTCAGCCCAATCTATAATGACCTTTAGCTCATCCCAATACGCTACATCGTCGTATTCTAAATGCGCAAGTGGCGCGCCAGTTACTATTAATGCATCGTAATTGTTGTCTTTAACCTCAGAAAAATAACGATAAAAGGTATCAAGGTGCTCTTCTGAATTGCTGCTACTGCGGTGAGTGTCGAGGCGCAGTAGTTCTACGTTTACTTGCAAAGGCGAGTTGGCAAGCAAGCGAATAAACTGAACTTCGGTTTCTACTTTATTAGGCATTAAGTTTAAAATAGCCAAACGCATTGGGCGTATCTCTTGCGTTTTTGCACGTGTTTTTGGCATTACAAATACGTTTTCTTGACGTAAACGTGCAATTGCTGGCAACTCGTCTTTTACTGTAATTGGCATACTTTACTCCTGCTCATAAAAACCGAAGCTTAATTATGAACTGAAAGTAAAAAATATCAACCTCTAGATGTATAGATGTCTAAATGAAATTTATTCATGATTTTATACTTTACTTACAAGCATGCTTTAGTGCTTTAAAACCCGCCATTCGTTGACTGTTTCACCTGTCAGCCACTACAATACAACATTGAAATTTTTATTATTATTTGAAGGCTTTCCTCCATGGTTTTACCTGATAAATTTATATTCTCGATGAGTCGAGTATCTAAGGTTGTGCCACCTAAGCGCACTATCTTAAAAGATATTTCGTTACACTTTTTTCCTGGCGCTAAAATTGGTGTGCTTGGTTTAAACGGTTCTGGTAAATCTACGTTACTACGTATTATGGCCGGTGTTGACCAAGATTTTGAAGGTGATGCACATCCTCAGCCTGGTACAAAAATTGGTTATTTACCGCAAGAGCCTGTTTTAGACGAAAGCAAAACAGTTCGTGAAATTGTTGAAGAAGCTGTTGGCGAAGTTAAACATGCACTTAAACGCCTTGATGAAGTGTATAACGAATACGCCATGGAAGACGCTGACTTTGACGCACTTGCAAAAGAGCAAGGCGAGCTTGAAGCTGTTATTCAGGCGCACGATGGTCACAACATTGATAACGTTTTAGAGCGTGCTGCTGATGCACTTCGTCTGCCAGAATGGGATGCTAAAATTGAGCACCTTTCAGGTGGTGAGCGTCGTCGTGTTGCTATATGTCGATTACTGCTTGAAAAACCAGACATGCTTATTCTCGATGAACCAACTAACCACTTGGATGCTGAGTCGGTTGCATGGTTAGAGCGCTTCTTACACGATTACGAAGGCACTGTTGTGGCGGTAACGCATGACCGTTACTTCCTTGATAATGTAGCTGGTTGGATATTAGAGCTTGACCGTGGTGAAGGTATTCCATGGGAAGGTAACTACTCTTCTTGGCTAGAACAAAAAGATGCGCGCTTACAGCAAGAACAAAAATCTGAAAAAGCACGTCAAAAATCAATTGCGCAAGAACTTGAATGGGTTCGTTCAAACCCTAAAGGTCGCCAAGCTAAGTCAAAAGCACGTATGGCTCAGTTTACTGAAATGCAGCAGTCTGATTACCAAAAACGTAACGAAACTAACGAGATGTTTATTCCACCTGGCCCGCGTTTAGGCGACCAAGTGCTTGAAGTAACTAATCTTCGTAAGAGTTTTGGCGATCGCGTTTTAATTGACGATTTAAGCTTTAGCATGCCAAAAGGTGCCATTGTAGGCATTATTGGTGCTAATGGCGCGGGTAAATCAACGCTGTTTAAAATGATCAGTGGTGAGCAAAAGCAAGACAGCGGTAGTATTACCGTTGGCGAAAGCGTACACCTTGCTACTGTTGATCAGTTCCGCGACGGTATGGACGAAAGCAAAACTGTTTTCCAAGAAATATCAGACGGTCAAGACGTACTAAAAATTGGTAACTTTGAGTTCCAAAGCCGTGCGTATGTAAGTCGCTTTAACTTTAAAGGTAACGATCAGCAAAAGTTTGTTAAAGACCTATCAGGTGGTGAGCGTAACCGTTTACACCTTGCTAAGTTATTAAAAGCTGGCGGCAATGTGTTACTACTCGATGAGCCAACCAATGACTTGGACGTTGAAACACTACGCGCACTAGAGAATGCTATTTTAGAGTTCCCTGGTTGTGTAATGTGTATCTCGCATGACCGTTGGTTCCTTGACCGTATTGCTACGCACATTTTAGATTACCGCGACGAAGGTCAAATTAACTTTTTTGATGGTAACTATACTGAATACGAAGAGTGGCTTAAAAAGACACTAGGTGCAGCAGCAACTGAACCTAAACGTATTAAGTACAAAAAAATTGGTTAATATTTACTGTAGCTAATTTATTACAGTAATACTAAGCCCTGCATTTATGCGGGGCTTTTTTATGCCACCAGCATTACAGGAGCATATGCTGCTAGCATGTAGAGAATTACCCGCTATGCTTAATTTATTATAAAAACAGTAAGGCTAAATTAGGTTATGCAAAATCGTCGTCAGTTTTCTCGTGTTTTATTTTCAACCGATGCACAAGTCATTTTTAATGATCACCAATACCCATGTAAGTTACTTGATGTATCTTTACATGGCGCATTAATCACTAAATGTGATGCTTTTATTGGCAACCAAAATAGCCAAGCTGTTCTGCGTTTTTCGCTGCCTCAAAGCGAAATAGAAATAAAAATGGAGGTTGTGGTGTGCCATATAGAAGCGGATCATATTGGTTTAAAATGCCACCATATTGATATAGACAGCATTACTTATTTAAAGCGTTTAATAGAGCTAAACTTAGCTGATGACGAACTATTACATCGCGAACTCGCTATGTTGATTCACGACACACAAGAATAGACTCATTTGGATTAGTTGATTACCATAGTGCAAACTTTTTAACTTGTGCAAACATGACTTTAAATCCACATTTACCTTTGGTGTATCACCCTAACTACTCGTTTAATTTCGATCCAAAGCATCGTTTTGCAATGAGTAAGTTTGCACATTTATATCAGCATGTAGCAGAGCTGGGTTTGATTAGCGATAACCTGGTTGAGCCAATATTAGGCACGCCAGAGCCACTTGAGCTAATACACTGCGAAAATTACATACACGATTTGTGGAATAACCGCTTAGATGAAAAAGCAATGCGTCGCATTGGCCTACCTTGGTCAAAAGAGCTTATGGCACGTACCTTTACAGCACCTCAAGGTACGCTGCAAACAGCTCGTTTAGCACTTAAACATGGTATAGCGTGCCACTTAGCTGGTGGTACACACCATGCGCATACCGATTTTGGCTCAGGCTACTGCATGGTTAACGATTTAGCCTTTACTACGCAAACTTTAATTGAATCGCGTGAAGTAACTAACGTACTTATTTTTGATTTAGACGTGCACCAAGGTGATGGCACAGCCGCAATGTTAGAGCATCAAGCATACGCTTATACTTGTTCTATCCATTGTGAAAAAAACTTCCCCTTTAGAAAGTCCGCTAGCGATTTAGATATTGGCTTAGCCGATAACATGAAAGACGACGAATACCTTGCCATAGTTGACGAAATCTTGAGTTATTTACTTGAAGAGCTAAACCCAAGCTTGGTACTTTACGATGCTGGTGTTGATATTTGGCAAGGCGATGGCTTGGGTAAATTAGATATCAGCTGGGATGGCATAGTTAAGCGCGACCATTTAGTGCTAAAACGCTGCCTTGAACACAACACACCCGTTGCTACAGTAATAGGTGGTGGCTACGATAAAGACCATCTTCGCCTCGCTAAACGCCATGCTATTGTTGTTGAGCAAGCCGCTCGCTTTTAGTTTGAAATAAAAATGTTAAATTCTCGTTCTTATTTAATATGTAAAATAAGAACGAACATATTATGAAGCAACTATTTATTGCCATCGCACTAATTTTTATAAGCTTTACAAGCTATTCGCAAGAAGAAAGTACGCAAGAAACATACCCTAAGCTGCCTACATTAAATTTACAAATGGCTGATGGGTCTGCACTGAACACTCAAGATTTATTAGGTCAACCTTACGTTTTACACTTTTGGGCAACGTGGTGTCCGTACTGTAAAAAGCTGCAGCCAGCACTTCAAAAAATTGATGATATGGGCTTAAAGGTTATTGCTGTGAGCTTTAAAGAAGATGACGATGCTACTCCCGCTAAAGCGCTTTCAGGCAGAGGTTATACTTTTAAAACAGCCGTAAAAGCTGATGCAATAGCACAGCAATTAGGTATACGAGGCACACCTACGACATTGTTTGTAAATAAAGAAGGCAATGTAATTTGGCTGACTAATACGTCAAACCCAGAGGACGCAAACCTACATTTAAAGGCACGAACATTGTTGCATTCCATCGACATGGCAACTGAGTAACTTATTGCGCTTTTAACTGATTAGGTGTTAAGCCTGTCCAGCGTTTAAAGGCGCGCCGAAAGTTAGGTATATCGTAAAAAGCTAAATGCTCAGCGACTTGTTCGTTATGTTTAGCGCACAGAGTAAGTAGGTAAATAGCTTTGTGCTTATTTTGCTCATCTATTAACGCTGAAAAGCGTACCCCATTGAGTTTGAGTCTGCGCTTAAATGTAGCTGAGCTCATAGCAAAGTGCTTTGCGGTACACTCTAAATTAGCACTTGGGTGAGAGTATAAGTATCTGCAGACGGCTTCAATAAAAGTCATGCTAACTACGCTTTTATCATGTAGCTGCGACTGCGCTTGCATAAATCGTAATTGACTCGCATGCGGGTTTTTAGCCCTTAACATGGTTTTATTTAATACCCAGCGAGTACATGGCTTATCAAAACTTACCTTTAGCCCTAAATTTTGTTCGTACTCTTGAATATGCCGAGGGCGTTTAAAAGCAAAGTCGAACTGACAATGCGGGTAACTTTCGCTCACTCGTTTAAGTAAACTATAAAATGCAGTGCTGTATATCTCTAGCACATAGTGGTAAAGGCTTTCATCAAGCCCATGTGCTGGCTGAATATAAATATAAACATTATCGTTTTTAATATACGTTTGGCTAAACAGCAAAGGCGCTAATTGCATTCTTAAAAGTGATAATTGCTTTAATACTTGAGCTAAATTATCGCTATATTTTAATGCCTGAGCTTCGGCTCGAGTGTCGTTAATAAGTTGGCTACCGAGTAAAAAACCACTGTCGGTACTTTTCATCAACAACTTAAATTGAGCTAATAAACGCACCTGCTGAGACACACTAAATGTATGCTGAAAATTAAGTAAGTCTTGTTCAAAAATACCGGTACCGCGTAGCAGCTTATGTAAATTTATGTTTCGGCTTTGAGCAAGCTCTACAGCTGACGTAATAAGCCCTTGAGCGCTTAAATATTTATCGTCTTGGTTAACAAACATGTGCACGGTGCGCTACTTTTTGTTGATGCTTTTTTTGTTGTAATTGACTATGCAATTGGCTTGTTAGTTTATCTGTACTGCTATACTTATTACCTTGTATTAAGGCGGTAGTGACATATTGAAACTTTGCTTTTTTAGATGCTTCAACTTTAAATGCACAATGCTTTAGAGCTCCTTTAATTTGTGCCATCAACTCTTTAGCTTGCTGCTCTGTAGTGGCTGGCATTAGTACCATAAAGCAATCTCCTGCGTAGCGGCACACTACATCACTTAGTCGGCAATTCATTAACAATAGCTCGCTAATTTCACGCAGTAACCGGTCGCCCTGACTAAAGCCAAACTCACTATTAAAATGCGAAAAATCACGAATATCAATAGCCCCAAGCCAGAGTGGTTGTTTGCTCGTAAGTTGCTCTTTAATTGCTGAATCTAGGTACTGCGCCTTATAAAGACCTGTAACTGAACACACCTTATCGTGCTCACGTAAATGCGCTTCACGGCGACGTAGCTGACGATTTAATACGTACTGCTCTTGATGCCAATAATACAAACCCACACTCGTTAACAACATGCCTAAAGGTGCTGGCAGAGATTCAATCCAACTGAGCCATTGATGGGCGGGATGCATTAGCCATTCATCAAGTAAATCTAGGGTTGCCGAGAACATAAATAGCCCAACACCTATTACTAAGTAAGTGGTTACTTTACTCGGTGGTCTTGAAATTAATAACGCGGCAATCCATACAAGGGTCATTAATACAATACCGCCCTCCCCCATAATATCGAGCCACTGAATACTGGCGTAAGTTTTTAATACACCTAAATAACTACTTAAAAACACAGCGCTAAAAAACATCGCAATAATAGCGTTTATTAATAATCGGTGGCTGATAAAGGGGTTAAATCGCATGTGCGGTATCTCGTTTATAAATGAGTTTTGAAGTTAGTTCATACAAGTTTTTGTTAGCAGGGTCATATTAGCTCAGCTATATGACAACGAGATGATACCTACTTTAAAAACAGCCCTGCACGGTACATAACACCTGACTTTACGAGGAGTGATAAAAGCTCAATACGCACTACATATTGCTCAAACACCTCTAAATACATGTATTTAAACTAAACACTGTCACATTTACGTAACCAAATATCTTTAGCTTGCTCGCCATACCAAGAAACAACCCAGTAATAACCAAGAGCAAATACAATGAAACATTTTAAAATAAAAGTACTGGTAGCCGCATTAACCTTATGCAATTTAACAGCTTATGCAGAAGATGATGCAAAAGAAACTACAAAAAAAGATATCGAAGTTTCTGACAAAATTGTTGTATATGGTGAAATTGGTTACAGAAACCGTTCAGACGAACTCGCACCAACCTTAGAATATTCACAAGAATACTTTCAACGTTTTGAACCTTTAACCGCAGGCGATGCATTAAAACGAGTACCCAGTGTTACATTTTTATCGGATGTACTTGAATCGGATGGTGCACGTATGCGGGGGTTAAGCCCTGCTTATACAAAGGTGCTTATAAACGGTGAAGAAGTACCTGGCGCTGGTGCCGATCGTTCATTTTTTGTTGACCGAATTCCGGCTGAGTTAATTGAACGCGTTGAAATTATTCGCTCATCAAGTGCTAACCGCTCAGCCGATGCTATTGCAGGCACATTAAATATTGTATTGCGCGATGGTTACAGTTTAGATGGCGGTTACTTGCGTGCTGGTGGCTTGTTTTATGATGATGGTGAATTTAAAGAAAGCTTAGCTGCAGTGTACGGTACTGAATTTGCGGGTGGGCGCTTATTACTTGGTGCAAATTTACAAGGCAGATATAACCCAAAACAAAAAACTAGTTTGCGCTACGGCGATAGCCCTGAAAACAATATAAATTTTCAAACAGAAGAATTTGATAACCGCGAAGACCAATCTGACACTCGCGATGGCGACGACACGTCACTTAACTCCAGCTACGAAATTGTTTTTGACGACGATAGTCAGTTTAATATTAGCGCTATGTGGGTTGATACAGAGCGTACTGAGGATGAACGTTCATTTGAATACAACGACCCAACTGCAACCAATAACGATATTGTAAATGGCGGTAACTTAGAAACAGATAATGCGAATGTTAAATATATTGACCAAACTAATTACAACATCAATACCGCTTATGAATTTCCACTACTAAGCGGCACAAGTAAGTTTAAATTTGGCTTTGCTCGGTTTGAAGAGTCTGTTTATGAGGAAGAAGTCGAATTAGATACCTCAGAGCTGCCTATGGTATTTGAAGAAGAGCAAACTAAAAGTGAAATAGATGATAAAGAATGGACTCTACAGTGGCAACACAGCCAACCTTGGGGTGACAGCAAAGAAATTCAGTTTGGTGCATTTTTACAAAATAAAAAACGCGACAGTGAAATTTTAGAATCGCAAAACGAATTAGAACTTGCACTTACCAGTTGGGATCAATACGCAGCAACACCTTTAACGCTTGCTGCATTTAATAGCGAGTACGAAGCGGTTACTGGTGGTGTAAATACTTTAGAAGAAGATCGCTTTGACTTATTTGCCCTTGTTAAGCACAAAGATGATTTATTTGCTTGGGAGCTGGGCGTTCGCTGGGAGTCTACCGATTCTAAAATTAATGATAAAACAATTGGCGTGACCGAAAATAATAGTTACGACTTTATCCTCCCCTCGGCACACTTTCGTTATAACGTTAGCGAAAATGGGCGTATAAGTGCATCGATTGCGCGTAGTTTACGCCGCCCTGAGTTTGATTTTTTAACGCCGGCACTTATCGAAAAAGAGCTTGGCGATAACGACCAACTAGGGAACCCTGAATTAAAACCAGAATCAGCTTGGGGTATGGACTTAGGCTACGAGTATCGCTTAGGAAAAAGTGGCGTTGTAGGTATTAATTTATTTTATCGCAAAGTAAATGACCTAATAGAAATAGCAAATACAGGACAAGAAGGCTCTGAGGGCGAAGGTACATTTGTACTGCAACCACGCAACACAGGCGATGGTAATGTTAAAGGCGTTGAGCTTGATTTATCTACTCCACTTGGCGCATTTAGCATGCCTAATACGGGTGTATTTTTAAACTACTCATGGCTTGATAGTGAAGTAACCGATTTTTTTGGAACTCGCAAATTTAACGACCAATCAGACTACGTTTATAACGTTGGGTTTATTCAAGACTTACCCGAACTCAAAGCTGCATTTGGCGTAACTTACCGCAAGCAAGGTGATGCATATGGACGTATTGTAGGTGAAGAAATCACTACATCTTACAGTGCCGACTTTGAAGTGTTTTTAGAAAAACGTTGGGAAGATGTAACGCTACGCTTGGTGGGTTCAAACCTACTTGATGCAAGTAAAGACGAAACCTTTAATAAATTTGATACCGTTGAAGATCAGTTTAGTAGAAGCTTTGATGAGTACGAAATTGAGTCTGAAGAAGCGGGACCGGTTTATCAACTTATGCTGCGTTACGCGTTTTAAATAAGTTTATGAGGTAGTGCTAATCACTTTATTTAGCGCTATCAAACATGGGAGAACAATAATGATAAAAAAAACATTACTGCTAATAACACTTGGCTTATGCAGTATACAAAGCGTATTGGCAAACGTAACGTACACCGACGTATTATACGAGCAACAAAAAATTGCCAACTTGACGGTGCTGCCTAAGAGCTTAAATTTTACGGTTATTGGTGATTGGGGTCATAACGGGCACTTTTATCAAAAAGACGTAGCGCACCAGTTAGAAATAGCGATGTTTCAAACGGATAGTGATTTTACTATTTCAACTGGCGATAACTTTTACCCCAATGGCGTAGCAAGTGTTAACGACCCGCTTTGGCAAAGTGCCTATGAAGATATTTACCATGGTCCACATACATTCGAGCCTTGGTATGTAGTACTGGGTAACCATGATTATTTAGGTAATGCGCAAGCACAACTTGATTACAGTAAAAAAAGTCAGCGCTGGAATTTACCTGCACGCTATTACAGCAAAACCTTTACTTTAAAAGGTGGCGAGCAGATATTAATGGTGTTTTTAGACACTAATACTTTAAATCCTGAATACAAAACACGCGAAAAATACAAAGCAACTCAAGGGCAAAACAGCCAAGCGCAATTAACATGGTTAAATAGCCAGCTCGAAAATAGCCAAGCACGATGGAAAATAGTGGTTGGTCATCACCCACTTTATAGCAGTGGAAAACGTTACGGACTTACTGAAGGTTTACGTAATTTACTCGAGCCCATATTTGAGCAAAATGGTGTGCAAGCATACATAGCAGGACACGAACATGACCTGCAACATAACCAAATAGATGGCAGTAAACTCGACCACTTTGTATCTGGTGGCGGTAGCGAAGCGCGTTACGTAAAACAACGTGAATTTACGCGTTTTGCAGAAGCTACTCCAGGATTTTTGAGCTTTTCGATTAACAATGAAGCACTAAAAGCAACGGCTATTAACTATAAAGGCGAAGTGCGTTACAGCACTCAAAAGCGCTTTGACCAATAAAGGGTTACAACATGAACTTTAAATTAAAAAAATCTATTAGCTTAATTGTAAGTAGCTTAGTGCTTAGTACATTAAGTGCGTGTAGCGATAGTAACGTGACTACAAATACGGCAGTAAAAAACACACCCGATAAAGTAGTCATTAATAGTACTAAATTTGGTCCAACAGATAACATGCAAGGTTCACAAGCGGCATGGTTAAATAATAACAATTGGTTGCTAGCAAGCGAAAGCAAAGGCTTAGTGTTAGTTGAAGATGAAACGCAACAAAGCCGCATTATAAAAAAAGGTAACTTTGAAGCGCTTGCTGTCACTAAGCTAACAGCACACTCATTTTTAGTTGCAACTATTGATAACAATCAAGATAACGTTGTTATATTTAAGCTTGAACACACTCAAAGTGGCTGGAATACAATTGAACTAACCCGAATTAACCCACCACAAGCACAACCCGATACAGTGTGTTTATTTGCTAATAAAGCGAGTGAATCAATATCAGCATTTGTACCTGATGTACGCGGGCTAATTACTGAAACTATTATTTTTGATACAGCGAATAATAAAGCGGTTAACGTAAATGTACGTGAATTTTCTGGCGTTAGTGAGGCGTCGGGTTGTGCTGTAAGTACAACAACAAATACCTTATATGTAAGTGAAAGCGAAGTAGGCATTTGGGCAATAAACGCGAACACTGAATCGCAAGCAGATAAAAAACCGATTGCTTTAGTCGCCCCCTTTGGAGAGTTACACAGTGAACTAGGAGCTATTTCGGCTTCGCAAGATGGTATGATTTGGTTTACTAGTACCAAAAACAATACTGTGTATGCTTATGATCCAATTGGCAAAGCGTTTAATAACTGGATGTTAAATGGTGACTTGAGCTTGGAATCGGTAGCGGTAAATTACACAAGTAACAACACGGCAACGGCAGTGCTGTATAACGACGAAACAGGCGCTTATATTAAAAGTACATTACCTGTAACACCTATCAAAAAATCATTAAAAACCAGCACCCAATCAATTACTCAAATAAAGGCAAGTGCACAAACTGCCCCCGTTCAAGCATTTGGTGATGCAGCAGACGATCCGGCAATTTGGGTTAACCCTAAAAATGCAGCAAACAGCTTAATTTTAGGCACCGATAAACGCCGTGGACTAATGGTATATAGCCTAAATGGCAAGCTTGAACAGTCACTTGAAGTTGGTCGTTTAAATAACGTGGACCTGCGACAAAATAGCACCATTAAAAACAGTACCAATACATTAATAACCGCCAGTAACCGAACACTTAACGGTATTAGTGTATTTACAGTACAAGCTAATAATAATGTGAAGTACATTACTGATATTCCTACCAATCTTGATGAAATTTATGGCTTATGTATGTACTCGTCAAATACGGGGAACTATGTATTTGTAAATGATAAATCGGGGCTGTATCAGCAATATAAAATCAGTGAGGATAACGAAAAAACAACAGGCAAACTTGTTCGCGAGTTTAACCTACCAAGCCAACCAGAAGGCTGTAGTGCAGATGATGAACTAGGACAATTATTTGTAGGCGAGGAAGATGCCGGTATTTGGTTTGTAGGTGCAGAGCCAACGGCAGGAAGTACACCGGTTATGCTACAAGGCATAAATGAGCAACTTGTTGATGATGTTGAAGGTATGGAAATTTACCACAGCGACAAAGCACGTTATTTAGTTGTTTCGAGCCAAGGTGATAACAGCTACGTACTGTATAAAATAAAGAATGGTACTCAAGGCATTAAAACACCTAGCTTAGAGTTTGCAGGTAAGTTTAGTGTAATAAGTGATTTGGTTAATGGTATTGATGGCTCATCAGAAACCGACGGGTTAACAGTAACATCTAAGTCTCTTCCGGGTTATCCTGAAGGTATTTTAGTTGTACAAGATGGTTATAACCGTATGCCACAGCAGCCTCAAAACTTTAAAATAATAGATTGGCGAGAAGTAAAAAAAGCAATTAAGTAGTGCTTATTTAGTCGCCATTATTTTAATGTCGCTTTGAGATTACCTTGAAATTGTATAAAAGGCTCATTTGAGCCTTTTATACAATCCTTTGCAGTTAAGTATTAAGTGTAATTAACTCAATGTAATATATATTTTTATACTACAATTTAAGCTCATAAATTAATTGAGATTATAATGCGCTTACTACTTACTTTATTACTAATCACTTTAAGTGGCTTTGCCGCAGCTGAAGAAGAAAAAGCGGAACTTCCACCGGTAGACCCCGCTTACAATGCTGAGCACCCTATGGCTTTGGTTAATAAAGGCTCGTCTATTATTGCAATGAATTTACCCACCTATAATTTACCCAATGATGTGCAAGTTGTTTATAAAATAGGAAACCCCGATGTTCCATTTTTAGGCTTTGTTAGAAATGCCGAGTTAATCACCGTAAAGCCACAAGCGTTTAATATTCAGCATTTAATGCGTGGTGAAGAAATTACAATTATTGCCGATATTTACGAGGGTGATTATCAACAAGGTGGCAGTTTAATTTATTCAAAAAAAGAGTTGGTCTTGAGTAAGCAGCTGTATGCCAGAGAACTAAAAGATTTGAGTGAACCATCGCAATGGCAAGACTACGACATGATTACACTAAGCGGCACTGAGCGTATTTATATTCATAAAATTCAAAAAGCACCGAGCTATAACCATCTTATTTTTGTCGATTTAGTTAATGCGTGTATGCAAAAGCTTCGTACCTCAAAACGTGTCCCAGCTGAAAATGAGCTTACCTATAAGTTTATTAATTGCGGCACGCTTAAACCACTTTATTACAATGCTGATGATTTTAAAAAGTAAAAGAGCGAGTATACGAATGTTCAATTATTTTAATATTCGAGCATAAAAAAGGCTCTTTCGAGCCTTTGGATTAACTTTGGAATAGTTAAAAATTTTTTAAATTAGGTCAGCGTTAATAGCTGTGGAGCAACGCTATGATAATCAACAGCCATAGCAATACTTAACGCTGTAATATTAATAATTGAAAATGCGAACACTTTACGTGCCCAGCTACTCATATCAATATTACGACGATAACCACGTAGCGCCATTAGCAACCACCAAAAGCTGGTAATACAAGCAACAGCCATAAAAGCAGCACCTGTGTAGCCAGTAATTGGCAGTAACATCACAACTAAGGCATATACAGCAATATAAAGCACAATGTGGCGCTTTGCTTTGTCGATACCTTGCGCCACAGGTAATACTGGAATACCTGCAGCTTGGTAATCTTTAAAGCGAAAAATAGCGATGGCGTAAGAGTGCGGCATTTGCCATAAGCTAAACATAACTAGCAGTATTAATGCGCCCATATCGAACTGCCCTGTTACGGCGCAGTACCCTACTACTGGCGGTACAGCGCCAGAAAGGCTGCCTACAAAAGTGCCATATACTGAGTTGCGTTTCATGTAGAGGCTATAAACCCCTACATAAATTACGTAGCCAAAGACTGCAAAAAATACCGCGGCTTGAGTGGTATAGGCGATAAGTAAACCAAAGCCAATAACGCCCAATAAAACACCGTGGCTAAGTGCAGCAAAGGCCGACATTTCGCCAGTTACTGTTACCCGCGTACGAGTACGTGCCATGGCTACATCAATGTCTCTATCTATAACATTGTTGATAGCACAACCTGATGCAACCACTAGCGACAAACCAATTAATGTGGCAATCATTAACCATAGGTCTATATCACCGCGCGAGGCAAGTAAAAACCCGCCCGCTACGCTGATCAAATTGCCCATAATAATACCCGGCTTTGTCACTGATAAATAACGACGAAACATCTTCAACTCCTAGTACATCATCATTGCGTTAGATTCATAAATGATCCAAACAGATAACCCAACAACCATTACGATGATCAGAGCACTGAATAGGAATGAGAAAGTACTTGCACGGCCATTTTCGGTGGTAAAATTAAGGTGTAAAAAGTACTTTAAATGCACCCAAATTTGTACGATTGCAAAAGTAACAATGCTCCAAAGCGTTGTTGCTTTTGAGAAGTCACCTTCCATAACCATATAAAACGGTATAGCAGTTAAAATTACCGATAGCACAAAGCCAATTAAGTAAGTTTTAACACTTCCATGAGATTCATCATGATGATCACTTTGCGCTTGTTTTAACGCATGCGTTTCGCTGTGGCTCATTACATTGCTCCCATCAAATAAACAACGGTAAATACACAAATCCAAACAATGTCTAAGAAGTGCCAAAATAGGCTTAAGCAGCTTAAACGCGTTACGGTTGCTTTGCCTAGACCACGTTTAGCAACTTCAATCATCATTATGGTCATCCAAATTAGTCCAGCCGTTACATGTAATCCATGTAAGCCAACTAATGAGAAAAACGATGTTAAAAAGGCACTTTGTTGTGGGCCATTACCGTGCACAATTAGGTGATGAAATTCGTATACTTCCATACCAATAAACACAGCACCTAAACAAAACGTAACAAATAACCAAGTCAGTGTTAGTGCCTTTTTTTGCCCTTGAGCGGCAATCATGGCAAAGCCAAAGGTAATACTACTAATAAGTAGTGCAGCAGTTTCTACTGCTACAAAGTCGAGTTCAAAAATATCTTTACCCGATACACCACCGGCTGTGTTCATAAAGAGCACAGCGTAAGTGGCAAAAAACGAGGCAAACAATAGGCAATCGGTCATTAGGTATAACCAAAAACCGAATATGGTGTCACCCGATGTATCGTGATGATCATGCACGTGGGCATGATCATCGTGCGATACTGATTCTAAATTTGCAGAAAGTGTACTCACGCTTTTAGCTCCTTAATGCCACTTGAATTATACGCAGCTTCAGTGCGTGCAATTTCATCAGGTTGAATATAGTAATCAACATCGCTGGTGTAACAACGTTTGATAAAGATGGCAATTGCGCCGACTAGCCCAACAACAGCTAACCACCAAATATGCCAAATCATTGCAAAACAGAATACTGTTAAGCTTGCTGCCATTAACACGCCAGCTGATGTGTTTTTAGGCATATGAATAGGGCTATAGTTTGCTTTATCTTGGTATGCTTGGCCTTTTTCTTTCATGTCGGTCCATGCATCAATATCATCGATGTGTGGAATTGTTGCAAAGTTATAAATTTGCGGAGGTGAACTTGTAGCCCACTCAAGTGTATGGCCGTTCCATGGATCGCCTGTTGTATCGTCAAGCGCTTCACGGTCTCTAAAGCTCACATATAATTGAATTACTTGGCTAACAATACCAAACATAATAATTACAGCACCGCCTGCGGCAATGTATAACCAAATGTTCCAATCTGGGTTGTTAGTGTGGTTTAAACGACGTGTCATACCTAAGAAACCAAGTACGTACAACGGCATAAATGCAACGAAGAAACCGATAATCCAACACCAGAATGATGCTTTGCCCCATTTTTCGTTAAGTTTAAAGCCCATTGCTTTAGGGAACCAAAATACAAAACCAGCAAGGTAGCCAAATACAGCACCACCAATAATGGTGTTATGAAAATGTGCAATTAAGAATAAGCTGTTATGCAGTACGTAATCGGCACCAGGAATAGCAAGTAATACACCGGTCATACCGCCTACGGTAAAGGTAACCATAAAGCCAAGTGTCCAAAGTACCGGTACGCTAATACGTAAGCGACCTCGGTAAATGGTAAATAACCAGTTAAACAACTTAACCCCAGTTGGTACAGCAATAACCATGGTCATTACCCCAAAGAACGCGTTAACGTTAGCGCTCGACCCCATCGTAAAGAAGTGATGTAACCAAACAATAAAGCCTAAAATTGAGATTGCACCGCTGGCGTAAACCATCGATTTGTAACCAAATAAACGTTTACCGGCAAAGGTCGAAATAATTTCAGAGAAAATACCAAACGCTGGTAATACTAATATGTATACCTCAGGATGACCCCATGCCCAAAACAGGTTGATGTACATCATGGCGTTACCGCCCAATTCATTGGTAAAGAAGTGGAAATCGAGATAACGGTCAAGCGTTAGCATTGCAAGTACAGCAGTTAAAATTGGGAATGATGCTGCAATTAAGATGTTTGCCCACGTACATGTCCATGTGAAAATTGGCATTTTCATTAGGGTCATACCTGGTGCACGCATTTTAAACACGGTTGCTAAAAAGTTTACTGCTGTTAGAAGTGTACCGAGCCCGGATATTTGCAAGGCCCAAATATAATAATCCACCCCCACCCCAGGGCTAAAGGTCAACTCCGAAAGCGGTGGATAGGCCACCCAACCTGTTTTAGCAAACTCACCAAACACTAGCGACATATTAATTAAAATGGCACCGCTGGCTGTAAACCAAAAGCTTAAGTTATTTAAAAATGGGAATGCAACATCGCGAGCACCAATTTGCAGTGGTAAAACAATGTTCATTAAACCAATCATAAATGGCATAGCCATAAATATGATCATAATTACGCCGTGGGCAGTAAATATTTGGTCGTAGTGTTCAGGTGGTAAATAACCGGGCGCACCACTGGTAGCAAGCGCTAACTGAGCACGCATCATAATGGCATCAGAAAAACCACGGAACAGCATTATTAGTGCTAAAAGAATATACATTACGCCTAAGCGTTTATGATCAACAGACGTGATCCAGTCGCGCCAAAGCACGCCCCATTTTTTATACTTTGTAATAAGCCCGGCAATAATAAGCCCAGCTATAGCAATAACCGACATCGTGAACACAAGAATTGGCTCATGAAACGGAATTGCGTCTATTGTTAGTTTACCTAATAACGACATTATTATTCCTCGCCCTGGCTGTGAGATGATGGCATTGAGTGTTCATCCATTACTTGATGCTTCTTACTCATTTGCCCATGTTCGCCCATTGCATGTTGCTTTTTGTTCATATCGCCATGTGCCTGCATGTATTTCATAACGATGGTATGAAATAAGCCGTCATCAACTTTACCGTAATAAGCAACTGGGTTATTTTCGCTTGCTTTTGCAAGCTCAACATAATTTGCATGAGTAAGATTATTAGCGCTTGAATTCGCTTTTACATCACTCACCCACTTATCAAAACCAGCTTGAGTAGGTGTAGCAATGGCATTAAACTTCATACCAGTAAAGCCTGCACCACTGTAATTTGCCGAAAAGCCTTTAAATGTACCTGGCTCATTAGCAATTAAGTGAAGCTTGGTTTCCATACCGGCCATTGAGTATATTTGACTACCCAATTGCGGAATGAAAAATGAATTCATTGTGCTCTCTGAAGTGATTTTGTATTCAACAGGTACATTAGCCGGAAACACTAATTCATTAACCGTAGCAATACCTTGCTCAGGATAAATAAATAGCCACTTCCAGTTTAATGAAACCACTTCAACAGTAAGATGCTTACCTTTACCTTCAATTGGTTTGTAAGGGTCTAGCTCTTGGGTAGACACCCAGGTAATAACACCTAAAATAATCACAATAACAATAGGGACAGCCCAAACTGCAGCTTCAATTTTATTTGAATGAGCCCATTTTGGAGCGTAAATTTCATGAGTTTGCGTGTCTCTATATTTCCATGCGAAATACAAAGTCATCACAATAACGGGAACGACTACAAGCAACATAAGCACGGTTGCGATGATGATTAAATTTTTCTCATCTATGCCTATCTGCCCTTTTGGATCGAGTATCCCGCCTTTACAGCCTGACAACGCCAGCACTGTACTAGCTAAAGCAATATTACAAAGGTTACGAATTAACAAGGGAGTATCCTACAAACCTAAAAGTTCTAATTTGCTGCTTTAAATAAAAAACAAAGCAACGATTTTTCGGTAAAACCCAAGTTAACTAGAATTAAATTATAAAAAATAAGGGGGCTATTCAAAACCTAAAGCTCATGCCAATAATGACCTAGCAACAAACCCAGCTTTCTAAACGCATTTATATAACGTAATAAAAGTTAACTTGGGTGAGTGGTGGTTGGCTGAAATGTGTTTAAAAAACACTGAGCTACTTTGTTTTAGCTAACCTTAATTATTTACAGCAAGAACAAATAATTAAAACCAGCAACAAAATGCAGCCTTACAGACAACCTGTAAAGCTAGGTGGAGCACGACAACCGTGTGCAACTTGCACTGGCTGAAGAACTTTAGCCTCGCTAAAAGCAAAGGCTGCTTTACGGAGGATAATTCCAGCACGACGCGCTGGAAAAATATGGAACAATAGCCAGCAAAGGCCAATAAGTAACTGACTTGATATGATCGGATGAGCTAAAAATTGCACAATAGTAAGTAACAGCGGCTCTACAATAAACCCATCACTTAATAGCGCTTCAAGCTTGAAGGCATCCTCTAGTGCACCGCTTAGCAACATTACAGTATTAAACACTAATAAAGTTATAGCTACACACACGCCCTTGCCTGCTTTATTCAAGCGCTCACACGTCTGCGGCTCGCCAGAGGCAAGATCCGTATTTGTATGATGCAAAGAAAGTGTGTTCAAAAACATTAACCTACTAAAATGACTATAACAAAATTAGAGGAATACAGTTTGCAATGGAAAAATTTAAAAAACATTGCTGTTGTAAGCCCTAAAACCAGGTGCTAAATACAATCAAATCCAGCTAGCACATATTTACCTAGCGAAAATTGATCCGTATCAATCAAACTTTCAAAACTTACTGAAAGTTCGAACGTGAGTATAACAAAGAGAATTTTCTGTTCAACTAAAAATCAATTAATTTTGGTTAAGCTTTCAAAGCTATTTTGTTAATAAAAAATAACAATATAAAAAACAATGAGTTAGCTTGAATTAAAAATAATTTAAAGCAGAATATTTAATAAAATTATAGTTTTTTTTGGAAGGAATAATAATTGTGTGGCACAAATAAAAAAAGCTCAAATTCAGTCACCACCGAAATTGAGCCGCTTTTCACACTGACAACATCTTCACACACAATATAAAGATTTTTTGTTTACACTGCGTGGCATTGTAAGGAAATAAAAACAACTCAAATGCAGTCACCACCGAATTTGAGTTGCCTTTCACACTGACAACATCTTCACACACAATATAAAGATTCTTGGTTTACATTACGTGGCATTGTAGGGAAATAAAAACAACTCAAATGCAGTCACCACCGAATTTGAGTTGCCTTTCA
>NZ_PJBR01000157.1:0-4500 GCF_002863625.1 Pseudoalteromonas sp. MelDa3
TACTTTTTAGCTAATAAAGTAAGCTTACCCAGAGTAATAATGGCTTGCTCTATCTGCTCGCTCCACGGCACACCATAACTTAACCTTACGCAGCTTTTATACTTATTAGAGGCTGAAAAAATAAGCCCAGGGGTAATACTAATACCAACCTCAAGAGCAAGTAAAAATAATTTTTGACTATCGTACTCGCTTCCTAAATCTAGCCACATTACGCAACCCCCTTTTGGATCGCTTATACGTGTGTTTTTTGGCATAGCTTGCTGTAAACACCATCGCATACGTTCTTTGTTATCGCGCAGGCGCTGCCTGAGTACCTTTAAGTTACGGTCGTACTCGCCGCTGGCAATAAATTCTGATAACGCCCATTGGTTTATTAACGAAGCGGAGCAACTTAGTGCTCGTTTATATCGCCGCGCTTGTGTTGCAAATTTACCGGCAACGACCCAACCCACACGATAGCTAGGCGCTGCCGTTTTAGAAAAAGATGAGCAACTGATCACTAATCCTTTTTTAGAGTACGCTAAAGCAGGTGTGCCTCGTTTTGCCGTAAAATATAAATCGCCGTATACGTCATCTTCAATAAGTACTACGTCGTAGCTTTCGAGTAACTCCACCAGCTGCTGCCTGTTTGTATCTGGCATAAAGCTGCCTACAGGGTTGCTAATTGCTGTCGAGAATAAACACGCTTTTATGTCATGCTCATTCAAAGCGCGATCCAAATCGCTTAACCAAATGCCATTATCTGGGCACAGTGGTATTTCGAGCGCTTTAAGCCCTAAGCTTTCTATTAGCTCTATAATCCCGTGATAACAAGGTGTCTCAATAGCCACTACATCGCCTGGCTTTGTCACGCACTTAAGCGCAATAGCCATGGCCTCTTGCGCACCATTAGTGATAACAAGCTCGTCCATATCAATGCCAATACCAAAATCTAAATAGCGATGCACTAATTGCTTTTTCAGCGGTACAAACCCATCTGTTGGGCCATAGTTTATGGCTTTACTGCCCGCAATTGTCATTACACGGCGCATGTTTCTGGCGAGTGCTTTATCGGTAGGTGCTGCGGCAATTGGGTTAGCGATACCAAAAGGGACTACGTTCGCTTGATGAATCGCGCTGTACACCTGCTCTATTAAGGCTTGTTTATTTACCACAACAGGTTCGCGACTTAATTTAACTCGCTTAGGTAAATTGTGCGCCATGCTAACGACTTTTAAAAAATATCCTGATTTTTCACGCGCCTCTACCAACCCTTGATCTTCAAGTGACTGGTAAGCCTGTTTTACAGTGGGGATACTTATGCTTAAGTTATCTGCCATTTTACGCAGTGATGGAAGTTTTTCGCCGGGGAGTAAAACTTGTTGAGCGCTCATATCTCTAATCAACTGAATAACTTGCTGATATAAAAACTCATGCCCTTGGCTATTTTTTTGTCTTATCATCACACACCAAATCTGTATAGGTTACATTTTTACTTTTCTGTATATAGTAAGTATACAGATAGGTCTTAAAATAGCCATTCAATCGGGCTTTGGAGACTAACCATGAAAAGTGCAGCGCTATACATTACAACCGTTTTAATTTGGGGCTCAACTTGGTTAGCCATAGAGTTTCAGTTAGGTGATATTGCGGTAGAGTTATCGTTATTTTATCGCTTTGCTATTGCAGCGCTTTTAATGTGGTTATATGTAGCGTACAAAAAACCCGACATGCGATTTAAGTTACTGGATCATGGCTTTTTTGTTTTATTAGCCATTTGTAATTTTGGATTAAATTATTTAATGCTTTACTGGGCACAAAATCACCTTACCTCAGCCATGACCTCTATCGCCTTTTCAATGCTACTGGTTATGAACATAGTCAATACTCGGTTATTTTTTGGTAAGCCAATCTCAAAACGAATTTATACAGGTGCTGTACTCGCTGTATTAGGTATTACGTGTCTGTTTTGGCCACAGTTACAGCAGTTCGACTTGAGTAATGGTGCATTGGTCGGGTTACTACTTGCCCTTGGTGGCACCTTTGTGGCTTCATTAGGAAATATGGTAAGCGTTCGTAATTCTCGTAAACAAATTGGTGTATTGCAAGGCAATGCATGGGGTATGTTATACAGCGCTATAGGCTTGGCTTTATACGTATTAATGAACGATGTGCAATTTAGTTTAGACGCTCCACCAAGTTACTGGTTATCACTACTTTATCTATCAATATTTGGCACTGTAATCGCTTTTGGTTGCTACTTTGCTCTACTTAGAAATATAGGCCCTGAAAAAGCCAGCTACGTTATTGTTTTATTCCCATTAGTGGCAGTAACACTGAGTAGCTTTTTTGAAGGCTTTGAATGGCACGCAAATACCTTTGCAGGATTTAGCCTAGTGCTATTAGGTAACGCCATTGTGCTTACCCCAACAAAACGAATTAACGCCTTTTTAGCTAATAGAGCAATGGCTAAAAGTGGCTCCGTCCCCAGTTAGACGCGTTATTAACGCAACTAACGTAAAAGCGCCTACCCTACTTTAGGCGCTTTTTTATTGGCATATGAAAAAGTAAAACCTGCCCATGCACACTAATAACGGCAGGAGTTTTACCTACCAGTTCACCATCTGCTTCAATCAATAACCCTTCAGTTTTTATAGAAGCTGTATTTAAGCGACTGTAGTTAAGGTTTTTTATATGCTGATGGCGCTTAAAAAACAACTTCATAAAGCTTATTACATTATAAAAAAGCCCACCCGATCGCATTTGATAACACTCAAGCAGCCCATCAGTTAAATCTGCTTTTGGCGCTATTTCTAGACCACCACCAAAGTACTTATGATTAGCAAATACGGTAATTAAATTTTTATACTGCCTAACATCGTTATTAAACGTACCTTGTAACTGCTGAGCTTGATAATAAAATAGCTCCTTAATGCTCGTCCAACTGTAATCAAAAGATGAAAAACTAGCTTTAGCATTAATCGCTTTAACTACATGAGCATCAAACCCTACCCCTGCAATATTAATAAAATAGCGGCTATTAATTTTTCCTACATCAATTGCTGTCGGTGTATTAAATAGTGCCTTTCGCCAATCATCTTCTTTGCAACTAAACCCTCTCGAGAAATCGTTACCTGTACCGCAAGGCAATAATGCTAACGTACAGCTACTCCCTATTAACGCATTAACCGCCAAGCTCAATGTACCGTCTCCGCCAAGTACAACTACTTTGGTAAATTTACTCAGTAGCAACCTTATTTGAGCGCAGTCATCGTTAAAGTTTCCCGTTGTAGTAAACATACAATAAGAAAAACTGCGTTTTTTACAAATGCTTTTAAGCCATATTAGTGATTTTTCACTCTGTTTTTTTGTACTTGGTTTAATAATTATTAGTAGTGACAAGCTTTTGTTTCCAACAATGTATTTAAGAACGAATAAAAAAGAGTTTAATTGAGTTTTTTTAATCTGAATAACTAGTCAAAAAGTTTGTTTAAAATGCATATAAATAAATAAAAAAACACAGAAACACCAGTATTGGCGAGAGTAAAGCCGATTTTATTTTAACTATTTATGCAAAAACCATAATAAAAAACACTGAACCGCACGTTAATAAAATCAATAAGGATTAGTTTAACTAATCCGTCAGGCTCAATTTTTATCGTTGTCTTTTTAATCAAACAACGTGCAAAATGCACGCGATTTCAACATATACAACCCGGAGCAAAATAATGAAACCAATTAACACATTAAATCAAACAGCAGCAGCTCAAGTAGCAGTTAAACCAACTAACCGTAAAGCAAGAATGTTAGCTAGACTTAACACTATTGGTAAAAGACTAGCACTTAGCGGCGCAGCTCAATATAAATAATCACCCAACCATGATTATTTTTCGGTGCAGCGAACACTCAACCACTAAATGAAGTCACTTATTTAGCTCCCCCTTGTTTGCTGCAACCTATTTATTTTATTAAAAATTGCCTTAATTTCCCCTTATTTACAAAAAAAACCTCATTTACGTACGTTTTTTAGGCAAACAGTCATTTTGCTATTTACACAGCGGTATCACCTAAGTATTATTCTGCGTCACGGAGAGATGGCAGAGTGGTCGAATGCACCGGTCTTGAAAACCGGCATGGGTTTATAGCCCATCTAGGGTTCAAATCCCTATCTCTCCACCATATTTTAATTGGTGGCTTTTTTTACTTCCATCAATACAAACGGTTATGCGTTGGAGAGGTGTCCGAGTGGCCGAAGGAGCTCCCCTGCTAAGGGAGTATAGAGTTTGTAGCTCTATCGAGGGTTCGAATCCCTCCCTCTCCACCATACTTAATTTAAACCACTTGATTGTGGTTTTTTTGTGCCTAAAATTTAACACCAATACTAAATTGGGAGGGTGAGAACCCTCGACAGGGTTCGACAAAATGTCTGGAACATTTTGGGCCGCTGCAAGCGTCGCGCAGCGATTGATTACATGGATGTAAGCAAGTCTATCCCTCCCTATGGACCATACTTATACCAAT
>NZ_PJBR01000158.1:0-4359 GCF_002863625.1 Pseudoalteromonas sp. MelDa3
AGATCCCAAGAGTTAGTTTTTTATCTTGTATTAAATCTAATAGTGATACTTCTTTTGATTCCGCTATATTTAGCGCTTTGGCGAGTCTTTTGTGCGTTGCTATTGAAGGCGAGAGGCCCGTTGTTGAGCTCTCCTCTGTAAAATAAATATGCTCTTTTCTGTAATCATTTTTATAAAGCGATAACGCACAAACATTATTTGAAGTATTAGATAGCTCTTGGATTACTTTACCTGAAGGGATAAGCATGCGGTTAAAGGTAATATTAGGAAGTTGTTTTTCAAGTAATGAAATTATGCTTTCGTCACGGCCTTGGTGTTGATATTGACCATTTAAAATATAATAGGGTGCAAAGTCGTGCGCTAGCCAGTTTATGGTTCTAGCATTGCCTATTGAGCTCAGACAGAAAAAAAGTAAGAAAGTTAAAAATATACGGAGCATTACAACAGCTGCCAGTAATTATTATTGTAAAACTATTGTAACCAATAAAGAGCTAAAAAGTAAAATGCCAGCAACGAGGCTGGCATAATATCTTATCAATAATTGCAATAATAAAAGGGCAATTAAAGTTATGTGTTGCTTAGTTAGCTTTTAGCCACTTAACAAACTGGCGTGCATCACTCGCTTTTTGAAACAATGCATTTTTTAAACCTTGTGTATCACTAAAGATTACACGATGTTTGTTTACTGAAATTGATTGCACTGGATGTGCGATTTGGATCATAGACCCATTATATTTATAAGACATAATAAAACTCACTTTATTCTTGTTATTTATTCTGCGCTATATTTTTATAGCAAATTGCAGTTAATAAATTAACGATGTTGTGTTTAGCTTCATTACAGTGTTGACGATCTTTATGACACTTTTGCGATGATAGTAAAAAATCATCTCGGTATTATTCAAGGGGTTCTCGCCGTACAATAACTTAGCTTTCAAATATACGTTTTGCGGGGCTTACTGGATCAGGGTAAATGGTTAACCGCGGCGGTTTCTTTAAACCAGAGAGGGAAGGTAACTTATATATAAATTGTGCGCAAGCTATTTTTGTAAAAATATTTATAATAAATCTTATCAACTGCTTACAAAGCCCATTTTTAGTTACCAAAGGATAAGTATGAATTACCTAATAGTGAGTGATATTTATGGTTTAACCCCTGCTTTAAGGAGGTTATCACACGCAATTAGTTCAAATTTAGTGATTGTTGACCCTTACAATAACAAGTATCAAGCTATTGAAAGTGAACAAGATAGTTACAACAATTTTATACAGCAGTGTGGCCATGATAAATACACCGACAAACTTCAAAAATGCTTTGAGAGTTTAAAACTGCCAACGACGTGTATTGCTTTTAGTGCAGGGGCAAGTGCAGCATGGCGGGCACAGTTATTAACAGGCAATACACACCTTAAAAAGTTAATTGGCTTTTACCCGTCGCAAATTAGACATAATTTAAATTTAAGCGCAAAAGTACCCTGTGAGTTCATATTTCCAGCAAGTGAGAGTCACTTTAATGTTGATGAAGTTATTAAAGCTTTAAGCACCAAAGCGAATGTTAAGTGCTATAAAACCAATTTTTTGCATGGTTTTATGAACGAGTACTCAACCAATTTTAACGCGCAAGGGCTTGTTGAATATAGTAACTATATAAAACAGAGCAGCCGTTAAAGCGTGTTTAGCTGCTCTTTACTAATATCAGGAAAATCGGTGCGGGTATTATATTTTGCATACAGCGTTGTAAAAACGCTACTACCGGATAGCTTATCTAACTCTTTTATAAAGGTTTTCGCACTAGAACGAACGGGTCTACAGCATACTTGATACTGTTTTATTATACCCGCGACAGATAAACCTTGTTTTTGTAGCTCCAAATCGGCCTGTGCAAAAAAAGCCGCACCCGTCCAATAAACACGTTGCTGGGCTCGTTGTTTCCACATATCGGCAGAGAGCTTATCAAGTGGCTGTGTTTTAGTTTTAGTTTGCAGGCGGGCACGATCAAATCCTGCATTTAAACGTTGTACAAATTGCGGCTGGGTAATTATACCGCTGTCACGCATTATTACGTTTTGCATATAACTGGCAAAACCCTCGCTAAGCCAAAAACCGGAGTAGGGAAGTAGCGGCAAATATAAATGCGAAAGTTCATGGTATAGCGTCCAATCTTTAGTGAATGCATTTAAACTGGCATAGCGATCTATATGTAGTTCAAGCCCATCGGGGTTATTGCGCTTAACTGTAGCCCAAGGTACAGGCTCAAAAGCAAAGTATTGCGGTTTTAAATAAATAGGCAATGTGGTTTGTTTTAAAGGTCCCAGTGTATTTTGTGTTTTTTCAACACTTTGATTAACCCATATAGACACCGTATTTTGAGCATTACTTGAGAGCGAGCTAAGGTTATGTATGGCTACTTCAACGGCTAATGCGTTAAAAGAGCTGATTAATAGTAGCAGTACAAAAAAAAATTTCATTAAAATGCTCCACTGTAATTTAATAACTGGTACGAAAATTCTAATATACAAGACTAACTAAATGGATAAATAATCACGCCTAATTCTTTATTTTTTAAAATGATAGTAACTATAAAAGTACAAATACAGACACTCCTAGCTAAGCATGGTTTAATCAATTAATCGTTATTTTAAGTTAGGTTTAGCCATGACGTATCAGCATATTCAAGTTCCTGAGCACGGCCAAAATATCACTATTGATGCACAAGGACACTGGCAAATACCGTTAGAACCTATCATTGCCTTCATTGATGGCGATGGCGTGGGGCTAGATGTTATGCCGGTAATGCGCCATGTCGTTGATAGTGCAATTGAGCATTGTTATAAAAGCGCACGGAAAATTCATTGGATGCAGGTTTATAATGGCGAGCAGGCCGCAAAGCTGTACGACGGTGATTGGTTTCCACAAGAAACAATTAACGCGGTACGTGCCTGTAAAATTGCCATAAAAGGGCCGTTAACCACACCACTGGGTGGTGGTTTTCGATCTCTTAATGTTGCACTCAGGCAAGAAATGGATTTGTTTGTAAATATGCGCACTATAAAAGGTTTTAGTGCACTCCCTTCTCCTTTAAAAAACCCTTTTTTAACAAACATAACAGTGCTTCGTGATAGTAGCGAAGACGTGTACTCAGGTATTGAGTGGCAAGCAGGCAGTGTAGAGAGCGAAAAAATGCTCGATTTTTTATGTGAGGAAATGGGCGTAACCCGCCTAAGGTTTTCACAAGAGTGCGGAATTGGTATTAAAAATATATCTAAAGAAGGCTCTGAGCGACTAATGCGCTTTGCAATTAACTATGCACTTAAAAACAATAGTGAATCATTAACGCTAGTGCACAAAGGTAATGTACTTAAATTTACCGATGGTGCATTTAAGCGTTGGGGGTTTGCACTTGCACAAAACGAGTTTAATGCCACTGCACATGAAAATGGGCGTTGGTTGCAAATAGAGCGAGCACACCAAGCGCCCTTAATTATTAAAGAAGTCATAGCTGACAACATGCTGCAACAATGTTTAATGCATCCAGAGCAATTTGATGTAGTGGTGACGACTAACCAAAATGGCGACTTTTTAGCAGATATGCTCAGTGCACAAGTTGGTGGTGTTGGCATAATGCCCGCTGCAAATTTAAATAACGATGTCGCATTTTTTGAGCCTACACATGGCACGTTTGAACGTATAGCAGGGCAAAATAAAGCAAACCCCAGTAGTAGTATTTTAAGTGCGGTATTAATGCTTAAATTTATGGGGTGGGACGAGGGCGCATTACTCATAGAAAATGCGTTAGAGCAAACATTTAAAAGCGGTGAAGTAACCTTTGATTTAGCGCAAGAGCAGAGCGATAACTCAAGTATTCATAACTCGACAACCTTAACTTGTACTGGCTTTGCAAAGAAGGTTATCGAGCACTTTTAAATACATCCATTATTAAGCTGCTGAGGCAGTTTTTACTCTGTGCATACAAGGGCGGTTGGTTAACTGCGCTGCACGATGGTAAATCTCATGTGCTTGGGGTTCATCGCACTGTGTACCACTAAGCGTATCCATTAACGCAACAACAATAATTGCAGGAACCTGGCAGCAATACTCGTCTAAAACGGCTTCCGTAGTTTGTGCATCAACATGGCAAAGTGGATGATTTTTAAGTTGGTATGCATTTAATAATGTATCAACTTCTAATACATCATCTGGTTGATGCTTTGTTTTACGGCATTTACAACCAAACTCGTCAACTAAAGTAGCTAACGCTTGGTAAGTTTCAGTGGTTTTAGCCTTAGTGCATAACTGCTCTTCAATGAACTGATGCAAGTTAGCATCGATGAATAATCCGTCTTGGCGTGTGAAAGAAGC
>NZ_PJBR01000159.1:0-4314 GCF_002863625.1 Pseudoalteromonas sp. MelDa3
TTAAGCGCATGTGGTGGGTCAGAAAACGAAGGACAAATAATTAGTTCCGATCCGCAAGTATGTGAATCTCAAGCTGCACAAAACGAAGCTCTGTGGGATTACCTTCAAGCAGACTACCTCTGGAACGATCAATTAAATACCTCTACCAACCCATCAACATTTGACTCGTTAAACGATTTACTGACCGAAGTTCGCGCACAAGTAGAACTAGATGAATTTAGTTATGTAGTTACAGCGCAAGAATATGAGGATCAATACATTAACGCGAGTTATTTCGGTTATGGTTTATCAAATAGATTAATGACAAACGGTATTCTTGTAAAATATGTTTTTGATGATGGCAATGCCGCTGCTATGGGTTTAACAAGAGGCTCGTTAATCACCACAATGAATGGCATCAATATTGAAGAAGCAATGGCTAATAATACTTTTGATTACGATGCTTTATTTGGTCCAGACGAAGAAGGCTATACAGTCGACGTAACCTGGGTAGACTTAAACGGCGTGGAACAAACAGGCACCATGTCGCGTTCAACCGTTAACACCAATACAATACTTGACACCCGTATTTTAGAAGCCGACGCAGGTAAGGTTGGCTACCTTGTATTTGATAGTTTTGTTGAACGCAGTGCACAAGACCTAGATGACGCATTTTCATTATTTAAGCAAGAAGACGTAACCGAGCTTGTACTTGATTTACGCTACAACAGCGGCGGTTATCTAAATATAGCAAAACAACTAGCAAGCCAAATTGCCGCCGAGCAAGTGTTAGGTAAACCCATGTTTAGCTACCAATACAATAAAAATCGAGGCTCTAACAGCACAAATTTTGAGTTGAGTGGTAGCAAACCCCGTCTAAACTTACCCCGCGTTGTAGTGCTGACCACTGAACAAACAGCGTCTGCTAGCGAAGTGTTAATAAATGCACTAGAACCTTACATAGATGTTCAAGTAGTTGGCACAAGCACAAGAGGAAAGCCTGTTGGCATGGATATCAACAAGCTATGCGACCATGTAGTATTCGCTATCAACTTTAAAATGGTTAATTCAGAAGGATATGGCGACTACTTTAACGGTTTACCAGCCGATTGTTATGCCGACGACACCATTAATGCAGACTGGGGCGATACAAAAGATCCGCTTTTAAACGAAGCACTTTACTTATTAGCTAACAATAGCTGCTCAACAACTCAAACAGGTCAATTACCTAAACAAAAATCGTTTAATAACAATTTTGGCTTATTCGACAAAAACACAATATAAATCTTTTCAAATAAACACGAAAAAGCCGATGTTGGGGTTTAACCCTACATCGGCTTTTTTACTCTCGCTATTTTATATTATGCTTTAGTAAGCACTTTATAAAACACGTTATAAAGGTTTTTTATAACGATAATTCTTCTTTAGCGCGAGTTAAGTTGTGCGATACCATCGTGCTGTTAGACAATTTTGATGCTTCGTATAAATCAGCAAGTGCAGCAGTGTCGTTATGGGCTTTTAAACGTGCAACACCACGGTTGCTTAATGCGAATGACGTAAGTTGACGTACTTTAAATTTAGGGCCATCTGCGTCTTTTAAAAGTGCGATTGCTTTAGTACAAATTTCTTCCGCTTGCGCATAATTTTTTGACTTAACATTCAGTGCGCAGCTATTAAATGATTGCTCAAGTGGCTGTGGCGCTGTTGCAGTTTCAATAACCATTAATTTGTAATCACTTGCATCAGCTACTGCAGCAGCTGAACATGTTAATAGTGAGCTAAGAGCGATAGTTTTGATAAGTGTTTTCATGGTTACATTCCTGATTAGTTAAGCCGTGCTTGTTGCCGACAACTGAACTTTAGAGAATTAACACAAGCCCGACAAACGATTAAAACAAACCTAATAAGTGAAGAAAATTAACCTATAGACCTTAGTCTAATACGTTTAAACTTTTTCTATATATTTAAATAGCTTACGCATCATCGTACGTGTCTAAAATCGCTACTTTACGTTTTCAAATGTATATAATTATTTATGCCTTTTTTTAGTTGGTTTTATTTTAAACACCTTACTTTGGCATAGCTGAGTAACAATCAAACAAATTTATACATTTAATTACATGCAATACTAAGTTATGTATTTATAATTGCAGCTCTGGTAACTTTTCATCATTAATGGGTTAACTTTTTTGAAACACACACTTCCTCTTTTTGTTTTATTAAGCACGCTTTTATCATTTAGCCAAAATGCTAACGCAAGGCTTTTGCTCGGTAACAACATGCCTAACACCGGTATGTTTATAAAGTCAGAATTTAATGGCGATAGCAGCATTACATCTGCGGGTGTAGAAATGATGGTTAAGCAAAATTACAGTAACTTTGGTGTTGTTTTTACAAGCGCAATTGGCGCGGCAGTAATCGATAATAAACAAGGCGAGCAAGAAGAGTTTATAACTTGGGACAACGGAATGAAGCTTGGTTATTTTAATAACTTTTTTATATACGCCGAGCTTGGCTTAGATCTGTTCGAACTCGCCTTTAAAAACGATAGAGGCGATAACACCTACCAAATAGAAAAATCGAACAACGACATAGACGGCTACGCAGGTATAGGAGCGGGTTATCATTTTAAGCCATTTAAAATAGAAGTATTTACCCAAGCACGCCAAATAGATGGCGACTACTGGGAAGCACAAGAACATATTTACAGCGGTGTGCAGCTCAGCTTTACGTTTTAATTGCCCTTTTGTTTTATAAGAAAAATAAAAAGCGTGTGAAATACAGCTATTTCACACGCTTTTTTAAAAATTACATTTAACAGGTTTAGTCTAACCAATTTATATTTAACGGATAGTTTTGGCTACTTTACCAATACTCAAACCCTGAATTAAAATAGAAAAAACCACAACCGCATAAGTGAGAGCCAACAAAATATCGCGCTCGTTCCCATCAGGTAGTTGCAATACCAGTGCAACCGATATACCACCACGCAAGCCACCCCAGGTTAAAACTTTCCATGCGCCAGATGGCAACTCTAATTGCTTATTAAATGTAGTGGTTGTTATACCCACAACGATTAAACGTGCGAGTAACGCTAATAAAATTGTTAAGCCACCAGCAATAAATAAATTACTCGAAAATGCAATCATGACGACCTCAAGCCCTATGAGTACAAATAAAATGGCATTTAAAATTTCGTCAATCAGCTCCCAAAACAAATCAACGTAATGGCGTGTTTTGTCGCTCATAGCCATACTACGACCATGATTACCCACCATTAGCCCCATCATTACCATTGCGAGTGGGCCCGACAAATGCCAATGGCTAGCAAGTGCATAACCACCAATAACGCCCGCTAAAGTAAGTAGTACTTCTTCTTGGTAACTATCAATACTTTTAAGTAAATAATATAAAATACCACCTAATACCAAACCAAAAACAATACCGCCACCGGCTTCAACCGCCAGCGTGTGCGCTACATAATAAGTTGTAGGAATATCACCACTTGATAAAACACCCAATAAAAGCACAAAAATAACCACGCCAATACCATCGTTAAACAATGATTCACCCGCAATCACGGTTTCAATACTTTTAGGCGCACCCGCAGATTGTAAAATTCCCATTACCGCAATCGGATCAGTTGGCGAAATTAATGCACCAAACAACAAGCACCAAATAAACGCTAAATCAAAACCAAGCAAAGGAAGCACTAAATAAAGCGCACCAGCAATAATAACCGTTGATAGCAACGTACCAACACAGGCTAAAATACCTATGGGTAATTTATAGCGCCTTAAATCGCTAACATTTACATGTAGCGCCCCAGCAAAAAGTAGCATAGAGAGCATGCCATCGAGCAAAACTTCAGTAAAATCTAACTGATCGAGCAAGCTTACTTCGTAATCTATAAGATCATCAAATCCTAAAAAGCCCAAAAATATAGCGCCGATAGACAAAAGCATCGAAATAACCATAACGCCAATGGTTGTTGGCAAGCCAATAAAACGATGGTTTACATAGGTAAGTAACGCGGTAATTGATAAAAATATCGCACTTATTTCAAGTACGCTTAGGCTGGTTCCTGGTGCCATGGTTTAAATCTCAATATTTATTTAATGATGCCTTGCTCAAAACAAGCAAAGCAGAAAGGTTATTATTTTTTATACGGTTATCTCTTATTATATTCGTATAGCCTAAACAAGCACACCCAAAATATTAATTATAAATACATACCCTACTCAATTAACGTATTTAAAGTATTAACTCACATATAAAATAAAACAAAAAACCCATGTTAGGAATTAACCTAACATGGGTTTTTTACTCTCGCTA
>NZ_PJBR01000160.1:0-4297 GCF_002863625.1 Pseudoalteromonas sp. MelDa3
AAAAGAAGACTTAAATCTAGATAGTATTATAATAAAATTACGGCTAAATCCTTTGATTTTATTTTAATGTTTTAGATAAGTTTGGGGGAAAAATTATTACAAGTTATTTTTTTGTGGTGGAAAAATATGAACCTAAACGTTTATTAAGAGAAAAATGAATCAAGAAAGATAATTTAAACTCAATCAGTTGGAAAAGTAATTGTAAACCGTGTTTTAAATTTTTCGGTGCTTTCAGGGTTAGAGTCTAGCTCTAGTTTGGCGTTAAGTATTTGTGTTACCCATTGCATCACCATGAACAATCCAAGACCTGTGTTACCCTCGCCACGAGCCGTGGTGTAAAACGGCTCAAATATTGAAATTTGCTTTTCTTTATTTATACCAATACCTGTGTCTGAAATTATTATTTTAATTTTTTTATCTACATTTATAGCTTTTATCTCTATTTCTCCTTTTTGGTTTTTTATAAAGGCGTGATTAAATGCGTTCATTACGAGATTTTCAATAACTTGCGATATGATACCAGGTCGGGTTTTTATATTAATATTTCCAATGAATTGAGTCTTTACATTTATTTTTGAATTTTTTAGTCGTGAGTGAAATGCAATTAATAAATCGTTAATTACGTCCTTGAGGTCACAATCAATAAAGTCTTCATTATTTCTATCAATAGCCATCTTCTTAAAGCTTTTTACAATTACTGCAGCCTTATCTAAATTGACCTTAGCTAGCTCTAAATTATCTTTAATGCTATATGTATCATTCTCAAGCTGAGATTTGGTTAAGCCTATTTTTATTGACTCAGATAACCGCTTAATAACTGACTCTGCATTTGACACAGAAATGATAGCTCCACCTATTGGAGTATTCATTTCGTGCGCAACACCGGCAACAAGTAAGCCTAACGAAGAAAGCCTTTGTGCTTCAATAAGATTCTTTTGTAGCAACTGTTGTTGTTTAATGGTTTTTGAAAGTGTCTTATTGACGTGCTTTAGTTCTATTTTCTCAGTCTTTAAAGCATCAAATAAATTGTTTATAGTATTATTAGATCGGTGTTCCCTATATAAGAAAAAAGTTGAAATAATAATAAACCCAAATGCACAGACCGATGCATACAAGAATGCAGATAAGCTTACCCTTGCTATAGCTTGCTCCCCGCTTTTAATATATACATAAATAGTTTCGTTTAATGCTTCTTTATGCTTTTTTGAGTAGAGAACAGGCAGCTTTCCTATTGTGTACATATCGGTGTCTAAATACCTTATCGTATGGTCACTTTGGGATGTTAGAATCTGCCACAATTTTGGATTCATATTTTTAAGATTATAGTGAGGCTTTTTCAATATAATGCCCCATTCTTTTGAAGGATCGTTGTTAAACAACCAATGGCTACTGCTATTAATAATGTTTATTTGATTATCTTTGGATGATATATCTCTTATCTTTTTAAAAAATTCAGTTAGATTAAAGTTTATTACTATTAACCCATCCACAATATAGTCGTTTTCACTCGTTCTGTGGGTTACCCTTATCGTTGGCTCTATCGGGGTCGTAATAGCTCCATACTCCATATTCAAATCTATTTTAGATAGAAAAGAATCTGGTGAATTTATAGCAATACCTTGCCTGAAATAATAACGCGACATTTTATTTTGCAAATTTTCAGGCTTAACAACTTGAGCTTGACCATCTTTAAAGTTAATTCTAAAGCGTTCATTCCCAACTATATCAATCCAACGTATTTGAGATATATTGGGGGACATAAGACCAAAATCTAAAAAGTACTTATTAATCTTTTTCAGAGATTGGGGATCTCTATACTCAAACCTTGATGAAGAGCCTCTTTTTAAATTGTTATTATTAGCTAAAATTTTTGTAAGCTTTTTTATACTACTTAACTCTCTAGCAAACTCAGTATTGACTAATGCTAATTTTTCATCTTGATAGCCCTGCATAACCATGAGCTTCGATTGTAGTATTTGCATGTAGACTAAATAACAAATCAATACCGCAATAAAAATAACAAAAAATACCTTCATCAGTATATTTTTTTTACTTACCAAAGGGGAATTATTTACGTAATTAATATCATGGTTGTTCATACTGCTTTAGCCATAAAATTAATTCATTAATAAATAAAGGCTTTGAAAAAAAATAACCTTGAGCGACATTACAGCCCAACTTCTTAGCCCAATTACATTGTTCCACCGTTTCAATACCTTCTATAATAATCGAAAAATCAAAACGTTTAGCAAGCTTTACAATCATTTCAAGGATATATTGATTATCAGGATTATCCTCAATATCACCAATAAAACAACGATCTATTTTTAGGACATTTGCAGGAATTTTAGTAATATGAGAAATAGATGAATATCCGGTTCCAAAATCATCAATACCGACTTTTATACCTAGAGCCATAAATCTTTCTAATGACTCTCTAATTAGTTCATAGTTACTAATAGCTTGAGTTTCTGTTATTTCAAGCTCTAACATAGATGGGTCTAAATTTATTTCACGTAACTTTTTAGAGATATACTCAAAATACTTTGGGTTGGCTAAATCATATGCAGATGCATTAAAAGCAATTGGTAGATTAACACCTTCGCCTTTCAGTTGTTGTATTATAACTAATATTTTATCAAATATGACGCTGTCTAATTCACTTATTAAACCTGCCGTCTCAGCTAATTCTATAAATATTTCTGGACTGACGAAACTTCCGTCTTTTAATTGCCACCTTGCAAGTGCTTCAAAACCAATAGGGGTAAAATTTCTTAAGTCCATTTTAGGTTGTAAAGCAACTTGTAAAGAGCCTGAACCAATCGCTTTTCTTAACTTAGCCATCAAACTATATCGCTTTGTAAGCTCCTGAGTTTTTAAATGATTATGTTCTATATATTTTAAAGAAATAGTATTGCTATCACTTAAGCTTGACTCTGCTAGACTAATTATTTTTTCAGGTGAGAAATTCAAAACTGAGCTTAATGCTAATTCTAGTATACGTATATCAGCGTACTGTCTCACCATTTCTACTTCACACATTTGCCTATTAAGCCCAGTAATAATCTCTTGAGGCATATTGCTATCGGTACTAACAATTAAGCCAAAGCTACTCTTATTGATAATGGCTATCCGTGGAGTAGTATGCGCAAAGGCACCCTTAATGTTGTTATAAACTTCTTTTAATAATTTTTGGCAAAAGTCATGACCAAAAGTAAATGCTTTTTCTTCAAATTGTTCAACTTCAAATACTATTAATTTCGTTTGATACTGCTCATGCAAATTCATATTTCTAATTTCGCGGGTTAGCCAATTTCGATTATGTAAGTTTAATGAAATATCTGTATACGCCAATTCCGTTAGTTTATTAAGTAAAGCCAGATTAGCAAAGCCAGTGTTAACATTTTCGCTAAATACTTTGAGTAAGTACTCATTTTGCTCGCAAATGGCATTATCAGATTTTACAATCGTTAAATAGCTTTTTTTATCTAGTTCTGTAGTCTGGAAGTAGAAGACAGTATGATGCTCTGAGAAAACATGACGTTTTTCAGCTGTTGCAAGCTCAAAATCATCATAAATATCAGCACTTAATATTTCCTGTTCAATTAATTTTCCTTCAAAACCGTCAAAGCAACCATTAGCAGTCGATATTAGCGCTTCTTTGTTTATTTCACCACTGGAGCACATAATTCCACCACCATCAGTTATATTTAATATATTACTGATTTCTTCTAAAACAGCTTTAGAAAAGGAGCGGATATCGTGTTTACTATTAATACTTCTAGATGCATCTAGAACTAATTGAAGACCTTTTCGTGCTGATGAAATTTGAGATATGTACTGCCAAGTTCTTAGATTACTTTTAACTATAGACTGTAATTTCCCTACTGAAACATCAGATTTGTTCCAGTATTCGTCGATGTCTAGAGATTTCATTATATGTTGCTCTGGTGCAAAGCCGGGTTGCCCTGTAAGTAAAACAATGCGCATTTCTGAATTACCTATTACTTCTCTTATAGTGCTTATCAGCCGCAGCCCAGAGTCATCTTCTTCCATCACAACATCAATAAATGTTAATGCGATATCAGCATGTAAGCTTAGAACTAGCGCTGCTTGAGGCACAGAGTTTGCAGTATGAATTTCTATTTCATACCCATTATCAATTTTTATTTCTTTTAAGCTATTAGTTAACGCGTTTTGATAGTTAATATCGTCTTCAACAGTTAAAATCTTGATAATTTTTTTATTTAGGTTATCTACTTTTTGTTCTTCTTCATTAAATACAAAGAGCTCATTA
>NZ_PJBR01000161.1:0-4132 GCF_002863625.1 Pseudoalteromonas sp. MelDa3
TTACTCCACACGCTTTAATTAGCAAACTCGATGCCCGAGTGGTGGAATTGGTAGACACAAGGGATTTAAAATCCCTCGACTAACAAGTCGTGCCGGTTCAAGTCCGGCCTCGGGCACCATTTTTACTAAAATCCTCAGATAAAATTCATTTAAATTCTAAATCACTTCTATTTTTAAAATATTCAAAAATTATCCTTATTTAGATTCCCAATCTTATTTTTAATACCTACTTACCTTTAATATCTATTTTTTAATATCTTAAAGTTTCATCATCATACATTTATAAAGCTGCCAGTTTGTATTTAACCGTTAATGCTTTTATCCAATCTGGTTAAATTAACTGAATTGGTATAATTAGTTGTGAATAAGAGCACCTGTTAATAACAAAGAAAAATTAGAACGCTGGCTATTCAATTTTCTTGGCAATTACTCCTGCACCTATGTTTTAGTAAATCAAATGCTTTTAACTCTGCTAACGTAAGGTTTGCTCTCTAAAAATAGCTAAGTTTTAACGAGGGGTGGCATTAATGAATGTAATAGAAGTGCGGTGTCTAAAATAAATTTAAGATAGGAGTATAAGAAATGCGTTTAGTACTTAGTTATACGAATTGCTAGTGTTTTATAAGCGACCCTTGAGGATCGCTTATAAACAATAAATTGTTATTGCAGTTTACTCTGAGCTTTGTAAATTGGATACTCGCTCAACAAGCCTTGAATAAGCGCAATACACATTAAAATAAGTACTATTGAAAACGGCAAAGCTGTAGTAACTACGCCCGACTGAAGCGCTTGCAATGCTTGCGAGCCACCAACCCAAAGCAATACTGCTGCAATCACGCCTTCGACTGTAGCCCAAAATATACGTTGTGGCACTGGTGCATCTATTTTACCGCCCGCAGTTATACCATCTATTACAAGCGATCCTGAATCAGACGACGTTATAAAAAATACCAAAACGAGTGCTATAGAAATAATAGAAATAAAACTAGAAAGTGGTAACTGCTCGTATACCTGAAATAAAGTCACTGAGATATCAGTTAAACCATTTTGTCCAAGTGGGCCAACTTTATCTATAACTTGTGTAATTGCCATATTTCCGAATACCCCCATCCAAACCAAACTAAGAAGCGTTGGTAGGCCAATGACGACGAGTAAAAACTCGCGTACAGTGCGCCCCTTTGAAACTCGAGCAATAAACATCCCAACAAACGGCGACCATGATATCCACCATGCCCAATAAAACACAGTCCAAGAGTGCATCCAATCTTCATCGGGTCTATTAAAAGGATTGCTTAAAGGTACAAAGTGTTCTACGTACGCCCCAAGGGTAGACCAAACAGCAGTAATTGCATCAGAGAAAGTAAGGGCAATAACAACTAATAATAAAATAAATGCACAAATTAAATTAACATTGCTCAGTACTTTAACACCGCCCTCAATACCTCTAATAACAGAGAAAATTGCAATACACGTTACTAAACCAATAACAGATATTTGAAAAGCAGTCCCATAATCAGTGCCTAACAGATAATTTATCCCGCTGGTAGCTTGTTGAGCGCCAAGGCCTAGCGATGTAGCTAAACCAAATAAAGTAGACAGTACAGCGAGTATATCGATGATATGACCAAGCCACCCCCAGGCACGATCACCAAATAATGGATAAAAAACAGAACGTATAGATAAAGGAAGGCCTTTATTAAATGCAAAAAAAGCCAAGCTTAATCCAACAACAGCGTAAATCGCCCATCCATGTAAACCCCAGTGGTACATGGTTGCACCCAAAGCTAATGAGTGTGCTTGCGGTGAGTTTGGCTCAACGCCCATAGGCATATGATACCAACCAGTATAATATGCAGTTGGCTCAGCAACCCCCCAAAACAGTAAGCCAATACCCATTCCTGCTGCAAACAGCATTGAAAGCCACGACATATAGCCATGTTCTGGACGAGCTTTTACGCCGCCTAAACGAATTTTACCCAAAGGAGAGAATGCCAAAATAACGCAAAATATCACAAAGGCATTGGCTAGTAACATAAAGTAACTATCAAATTGATTAATTATGGCGTCTTTAGTCGAGGTTAGTGCATCACGGGTAACGGTAGGGTCAAAAACTAGGGTAAGTATTACAAATAAAACAACTAAGAAAGCGCTTATGCCAAATACTGGGTTATGGATATCAAATCCCCACTTTTGTACATTATCTTGCCCAACTTGGTAATCAGTAGTGTCTATACTGTATTTTTTGTTATGTCATCCATCGGGTCTCCTTTTTATAGATAACTTAATTCAAAGATCTTACGTAATTAAATATAAAATAGTTTTAAAATTAATATAACTTTTTATTTATAAGAAATGAGATGGTTAAGCGTAATATTTGTTATTTTTAGATCTAAAAAAGCGAGCCGTAGCTCGCTGTTTATTGTTTATTTCCAGGCCTCGGGATCGACCTCTTTAGCAAGTTTAGGATGTTTACTCTTATCAAAGGTAGGTATTAGGCCTTTCTTGCGTTGCTCGTTATAATCTTTAGAAAGCCATACAACAACACCTGAGAGCATAAATAGCGCTATAACGTTTACAATGGCCATTAAACCCATTGATATATCTGCCAGCGTCCAAATTAAACCAAGCTCACCAACAGCACCAAACATCACCATACCTAAAACAACAAGTCTAAAGATAAACATACCTTTATTAGAGTTGTGCTCTAAAAACATTAAATTTGTTTCAGCGTAAGAGTAATTAGCCACAATAGAAGTAAAAGCAAAAAACAATATAGCAATGGCAATAAAGTAAGTACCCCAGTCGCCGACATGCTCTTGTAATGCTGCTTGTGTAAGTTCAATCCCCATAACACCAGATTCAGGTACTAATTGCTGCGATAGTAAAATAAGAGAAGCAGTCGCTGTACAAATAACAATAGTATCAATAAATACACCTAGCATTTGCACATAACCTTGTGATGCTGGATGAGGAGGGTAAGGTGTAGCAGTAGCTGCGGCATTAGCTGCACTACCCATACCAGCTTCGTTTGAGAATAAGCCGCGCTTTATACCTTGGATCATAGCTTGTGTAACACCATAACCAATTGCACCTGCACCAGCTTGTTCAATACCAAAAGCACTTTTTATTATAAGTACAATTACATCAGGTAATGCAGTAAAGTTAATAGCGCATACATAAAGAGCCACTAACAAGTAAGCTAATGCCATAAATGGGACAACCATTTCGGCAAAACGAGAAATCGTTTTCAAACCACCAAAAATAATAATACCAGAGCCAATAACCAAGCAAATGCCTACTATATACTTAGGTACATCAAACGCTACTTCAAATGCTGCAGCAATAGAGTTTGACTGTACGGCGTTAAATACCAAACCAAAGGCTAAAATTAAGCATAACGAGAATAAAGTCCCCATCCAGCGTTTACCTAAACCGTTTTGCATATAATAAGCAGGGCCACCTCTAAAATTGCCTTCAGCATCTTTTGTTTTATAAGCCTGAGCCAAAGTACTTTCAGCAAAGCTTGTAGCCATACCTATTAATGCAATAAGCCACATCCAAAAAATAGCACCTGGCCCACCTAGGTATAAGGCAACAGCAACACCAGCCATATTACCTGTACCAACGCGTGCAGCTAACGAAGTACAAAAAGCCTGAAAGGATGAAATTTCATTATCGGCACATTTACGAGAGCCAAACATAACTTTGAACATATGTGGAAATTGCACAAACTGAATAAAGCCTAGTCGAAAAGTAAAAAAGAGGCCTGCTGCTATTAATAAGTAGACGAGAACTTGGCCCCATAGAAGGGCACTTATACTGTTTATTATGTCTGTCATGGATACTGCCTAAATACATGAGTTAAAAAAAGTGACCGCAACTTATCACATCAGGATAAAAGTGTTTAGTTTTAAAGTTCAAAAACAGAGTTATCAACAGGGTTTTGTGGGTAACTTGTGCTTATCATGTGCGCTTGCTTGGGGCTTAATTTTAATTACTATTTTATGCAAATAACGCTTGCGTAAAATCCGCTGCTCCCTATAATGCGACCCCACTGAGACGGGAAACGCCAACGCATAGCGAAGCACGAACTACTCAGAGAGTTAAATAAAACTTCGGTTTTAAATTATCG
>NZ_PJBR01000162.1:0-4077 GCF_002863625.1 Pseudoalteromonas sp. MelDa3
TTTATCATCATAAGTTACGACCATAGTCTCTATTTCTAAGCTTTAGATCTTGGTGCATGCTTAATACATTAAAATTTATACTCTGTATTAAGGATTATTAGATGAAACATCAACTCGCAAAAAGCGTCGCGCTTTCATTATTGTCCCCGGTAATTATTGGCAGCTTGTTAGGATTGTATTATGCACTAACGCTACAGGGTGATTTCTTATCCGTATTTTTTCAACTGTTGATGACTGCTATCTCAAATGCACATATTGTAGGCTTAACAATGGCGGCCTTTGTTGTGCCAGGGTATTTACTAATGTTTAAGTATTCTAAAGTTAATTATTCAGGTGTATTAACGCTTGGTTTGTTAGGTGGCGCTATATTTAGTTACTTATTAAGTGCCTCAACTGGCGAGATATTTTTGATTAATAGTGTTATGTCAGCATTTGCAGCCGGACTGTTTTTATTTGGTCTTCGCAAATCGGTAAAAAAATAATCGCAGCATTATTAACCAAGCACGCTGATAAACGGTGCGATTTCCTTTTTTTTACCTCCAAAAGGTTCCAATTTTTCACGACAAAGAGTACCTTTAGCTACTGTATGTTTAATAAGAAGTAGTTTGGTATGCAAAAGCACGATTTTTACCAGTCATTAGTTAAGCAAACTGAATCGCTGATAGCTGGTGAATCTAATGTAATTGCCAATTTGGCAAACATAAGCGCGCTGTTATTTACCTCTTTAGAAGATGTAAATTGGGCGGGCTTTTACTTTATGGATTCTCCTACTGAATTAGTACTTGGTCCGTTTCAAGGTAATCCTGCATGCATCCGTATTCCCGTTGGGAAAGGGGTATGTGGAACAGCTGCGGCAACCGCTGAAACACAATTAATTGAAGATGTTCACGCTTTTGACGGGCATATAGCCTGCGATGCAGCGTCTAACTCTGAAGTGGTTGTACCTATCATGAAACATGGTAAAGTATTCGCAGTACTAGACATTGATAGTCCAAGTATTGGCCGATTTGATGCTGATGATAAAGCTGGCCTTGAAGCATTAGTGAAATGCTTAGAGGCGAGCCTGTAATGAAAGATTTGCTAAATGTTCAAGACTACCTATTTGCTGTGCAAGATGTTGGCGACTGGGAAGGCGAAGAAGAGCATGTAGCGGAAACGCTCAATGATTTAATTCATATTGCATGGGATCGTCTTCCAGATGATTCAGAATGTGAATTTATTGATGAAACAATTAATGGTATTTGGGAACACCTTCGGGGTGATATGGCTGTAATAGAAGCCGATTTCGAAGAGTTGGTCGACTGGGTAACACACTACGTCGATTCGTCCCTTGATGAAAAGATGTGAAAAATAGGTTCTAAAATGGAAACCACAAACAAGCTAAAAGATATTAATGAAGTGTTGGAATTTTTATATCAAGAATTCCCACAATGTTTTAAACAAAAAGATGGCATCAAGCCGCTTAAAGTAGGTATTTTTAAAGATATTGCTGAGCGTATTGAAGGGTCTGAAAAAGTAAGTAAGACTCAAGTTCGTCAAGCGCTTAGAAAATACACGTCTAATTGGCGTTATTTAGAAGCTGTGACAAAGTCAGAGTTTCGTATTGATCTTGATGGTAATCAAGGTGAAAAAGTTGAGCAAGAGCATATCGACCATGCACAAAAAGCATTGGAAGAAAGCCGCGCTAAAATGGCAAAACGCAAAAAACAACAGCGTCCTCGCCAAGATTCTGATTCTAAATCTTTCAAGAAAAAACCAGCTCATGCTAGCAAAGCAGGCGATAAAAACGCACCTGCAGCTAACAAACCTGCTAAAGCAGCGCCAGTTAAACGTTCAGGAAAAATTGAACCTTTACCAGCAACTGAGGTCAAGGTTAATAATAAGGTTAAGGTTAAACTTGGCCAAGCACTTGTAAATGCAGTAATCACTGAAGTGAACAAAGATGACGTTCATGTTGAATTAGTGACAGGTATGCAAGTTAAAACCAAAGCTGACAGCTTATACATCGTTTAAGTTGTAAATAAATTAAGGAGTTGTGTATGAGTAAAAAGTTTACGCTCATTCCGTTAGTTGCTGCCCTGTTTTCAGGTTCATTATTTGCTGCTGTAGAAGCCGTTACAATTGACGATTTACCCCAGCTTAAGCAAGAGAGTCAACATGGTACTGCTAGCAAACGAGTGGCCAGCTTATTTGCTCGTTCACACTATACACCGGTTCGATTTAACGATGAGCTTTCTAGTAAAGTGTACGATCGTTATATCGAATCCCTTGATTTTAATAAAAGCGTTTTCTTAGCCAGCGATATTGCTTCTTTTGAGCAATATCGTGATGACTTTGATAACGCTATTACTACCGGTAAATTAGACTTTACGTTTGATATTTTTAACTTAAGTCTTAAACGCCGTTTTGAACGTTACGAGTATTCACTTACTTTACTTGAAAAAGAAATGACGTTTGATAAAGAAGATGAATACTTTTTTGACCGTGAAGATTCAGCATGGCCTGTGTCACAAGCTGAGCTTGATGAAATTTGGCGTGAGCGTGTAAAGTACGACGCACTGCGTTTAAAAATGACGGGTAAAGATTGGGAAGGCATTAAAGAAGTGCTGACCAAACGCTATAAAAATGCTGAAAAACGTTTAGTACAATCTAATTCAGAAGATGCTTTTCAAATTGTTATGAATTCGCTAGCACGTAGTATTGAGGCGCATACGTCTTATTTATCGCCACGTCGTGCAGAGCAATTCAAAATGGATATGGATTTAGAGCTTGAGGGCATTGGTGCCGTACTAAGCCCTGATGAAGACTACACTGTTATTCGCAGCTTAGTGCCGGGAGGCCCTGCAGATAAAACAGATCAAATTAAAGCTGATGATCGCATTATTGGTGTTGCCCAAGATGGCGAAGAATTTGTAGACGTAATTGGCTGGCGTTTAGATGACGTAGTTGATTTAATTAAAGGTCCTAAAGGGACTAAAGTACGTCTACAGTATTTAAAAGGTGTTGACGCTCACGGCGCACCTAAAGTTGTTGAAATCACGCGTGATAAAATTCGACTTGAAGATAGAGCGGCTAAATCAGAAGTATTTGAAGCCAAATACTCTGATTTAACAAGTAAAGTTGGCGTGATTGAAATTCCAGGCTTTTACAATAATCTTTCGAAAGATGTAAAAGTTGAACTGGCTAAGCTTAAAGAAGAAAAAGTTGATGGTATTATTATCGACTTACGCCAAAATGGTGGTGGTTCTTTATATGAAGCAACACAACTGTCTGGTTTGTTTTTTGACCAAGGTCCAGTTGTTCAAATTCATACCTTAAATAACCGTATTGAAGAGCAAAAAGACCGCGATGGTATAACTTATTATGATGGTCCTTTAACTGTTTTAGTTGATCGTTACAGTGCCTCTGCTTCTGAAATATTTGCAGCAGCTATGCAAGATTACGGTCGTGCGGTTATTATTGGCGAACAAACTTTTGGTAAGGGTACTGTGCAGCAGCACAAAGGCTTAGGCCGCGCTTACGATTTATACGATAATGCGCTGGGTAGCGTGCAGTATACAATTGCTAAGTTTTATCGTATTAACGGTGGTAGTACGCAACATAAAGGTGTGATCCCTGACATTTCGTTTCCATCAGCAATCGATCCTGCAGAGTGGGGCGAAAGTAAGCAAGATAATGCACTTCCTTGGGACAGCATTGTTAAAGCGAAATACAAAAAACTAGGTAATCTAACACCTATTATTACGTACCTTGAGAAACAACACGAAGTACGAATTAAATCAGAACCAGAATTTGGTTATGTATTTAATGACATTACCTTATACAACGAAGAGAAAGACCGTAAAACTATCTCTTTAGTTGAAGCTACGCGTATTAAAGAAAAAGATGAAGGTGAAGCACGTGCACTTGTACGTACTAACGAACGTCTTAAGCGTTTAGGTAAAGATCCGGTAGAAAACTTAGACGATTTACCTGAAGTAATTGAAGAGCTTGACCCATTTTTGGAAGAAGCTGCATTAATTACTCAAGATTATATTAATTATGGTCGTATAGCTAAGAAGTAACAACTGGTTTTAC
>NZ_PJBR01000163.1:0-4034 GCF_002863625.1 Pseudoalteromonas sp. MelDa3
TTAATTATAACCGTTTAGCGTTATAAATAACGGAGTAAGTATTTTGAAAAATTAACTTTATTTGTTTTATTTCAATATTTTAAATTAATTAGCTTTAATTGTAAGTTATTTTAAAGCACTATTTTGGTGCATTTTCTGCACCATTAAAAATCTAAAATTGATGGTTTAAATTACACTAAGTTTACTATTTATTGAATTGGTGTGTTTTTCCTATTAATTAGGTCAAAACCTTTATGCATAACGTTGCTTTGTGCAAGAGCCGCGAGTGGATGAACAGTACTACTTAAGCAAGTCTTTTGGTATAAAAATTGCAAAGGTGAATTAGTCCAAATAATATTTTCAGCGTTATATTGTGGCCATACATTATTAAAGGGGAATTAATAGATGACAATTACAGTTGGGATTTCGCACCATACTCAGTATAAATACGATCGGTCAGTTAATATGGGGCCGCATATATTCCGATTACGTCCAGCGCCACATAGCCGTACAAAAATTAAAAGTTATTCTTTAAAAATAGTTCCAGAAGATCACTATATAAATTGGCAACAAGACCCTTTTGGTAATTACCAAGCGAGGGTGGTGTTTAACAAGCCAACTACCGAATTTAGTTTTACAGTTGATTTGGTCGCCGAACTAACGGTTATTAATCCTTTTGATTTCTTTTTAGAAGATTACGCCGAAAACTTCCCGTTTGTTTACGATGCTATTTCAAAGTCAGAACTCACTCCTTATTTAAAAAAACGCAAAGCCAGTCCAAAATTTAAAGAATTAATTGAATCTTTAAACCCTAAAGAGCCGCTTAGAAGCGTTGATTTTTTAGTGGCTGTTAATCAAGCTATTTATGAATTAGTAGGTTATGGCATTCGTTTAGAACCCGGTGTGCAAACGGCAAACGAAACAATAAGTAAAAAAACAGGTTCGTGTCGTGATTCTGCTTGGTTGTTAGTACAATTGTTTCGTCATTTAGGGTTGGCATCTCGATTTGTATCGGGCTACCTAGTACAGCTAACGTCTGATCAAAAATCACTAGATGGCCCAAGCGGTCCAGAAGAAGACTTTACCGATTTGCATGCATGGACCGAGGTGTATATTCCGGGTGCAGGTTGGATAGGGCTTGATCCTACCTCGGGTTTATTTGCTGGTGAAGGTCATATTCCATTGGCGTGTACGCCAGAGCCAAGCTCGGCAGCGCCGGTAACCGGCGGTATAGACGACTGTAAATCTGAGTTTAGCTTTTATAATAAAGTAACGCGTGTACACGAAGACCCACGTGTTACTAAGCCGTATTCTGAGGCGCAGTGGGCGGCAATTAACCGCTTAGGTCAGCACGTTGACAATGTTTACAATGAAGAAAACATACATTTAACTATGGGCGGCGAACCTACGTTTATTTCTATTGACGATATGGAACATCCTCAGTGGAATACTGATGCCGATGGTAAAGAAAAAAGAATATTAGCTCAAAATTTATTTGTAGAAATGAATAAAGTATACACAAAAGGTGGCTTTACTCATTACGGACAAGGTAAATGGTATCCGGGTGAGCCATTACCACGTTGGCAATATGCGTGTTATTGGCGCAAAGATGGTGAGCCTTTATGGCAAGATGCTGCACTATTAGCCGATCCTAATAAAGATTATAAATTTGATCATACCGATACTAAAAAGTTTGCTAATAAACTGTGTGACTCACTTGGTCTTGAAACCAAGGCACTTACTACGGCTTATGAAGATATTTTATATCACATGTGGCAAGAAGCCTCATTACCTACCGAAATAAAGCCAGATCAACCAGAACTTCTCCATGCAATGAGCCGAAAAGGCTTTTTAGCTAAAATGGATAAAGGCATAGAAAAGCCTGTTGGCTATGTTCTACCTTTAAAATGGAACGATAGTAAAAACTGTTGGCAGTCGTGTACGTGGGAGTTTAAACGGGGTCATTGTTTTTTATTACCGGGTGAATCACCACTTGGTTATCGCCTACCTTTAGACAGCCTTGAGTGGAGCGGCAATATTATTGACCGCGACCCGTTTGATATTCCAGAAAATTTTACCAAAGCTAAAAAGCTTAAAAAGGGCTTTATTGGTAAAGAAATGGTTAAAACTGCGCTTGTAATGGAAGTGAGAGAGGGGCGTTTATATATATTTATGCCACCAACAAGTCATTTTGAACATTACATGGGTTTAATAAGTAGTATAGAGAGTGTGGCTAAAGAACTTAAAATGCCGCTTGTTATTGAAGGCTATAGCCCACCTAAAGATAGCCGCGTAGAAAAATACGCTGTAACGCCAGATCCAGGTGTTATTGAAGTAAATATTCATCCTTCAACATCGTGGGATCAATTAGTCAGTCGAACCACAACGTTATACGGTTTAGCAAAAGAATGCCGATTAGGTACCGATAAGTTTATGGCAGATGGTCGCCATACTGGTACTGGTGGTGGTAACCACGTAACGCTTGGTGGCGAAACACCTGAGCAAAGCCCATTTTTACGCAGACCCGATATTTTAAGAAGTTTTATTACCTATTGGCAGCATCATCCTGGTTTGTCGTATTTATTTTCGGGGCTTTTTATTGGTCCTACAAGCCAAGCGCCGCGAGTGGATGAAGCCCGTGATGAAGTTTTATACGAGCTAGAAATTGCCTTTTCGCATATGCCCGAAGGTGAGGTGCCTGAACCTTGGTTAGTTGATAGGTTACTGCGTAATTTATTAGTGGATTTAACGGGTAATACACACAGAGCAGAATTTTGTATCGATAAGCTCTATTCACCCGACTCAGCCACAGGTCGTTTAGGGATTGTAGAATTTAGAGGCTTTGAAATGCCTCCACATTCACAAATGAGCTTAGTGCAAATGCTACTGTTGCGTACTTTACTTGCTTGGTTTTGGAAAAAACCTTACCACAAGCCATTAATACGTTGGGGTACAGAGTTACACGACAAGTTTTTATTACCACAATATGTAGAAAACGATTTAGCTGAAGTAAGCCGCGATTTACAACAAGCAGGTTTTCAATTTCAGTTAAGTTGGTTAAATCCATTTTTTGAATTTAGGTTTCCGGTATGTGGAACGCGAGAACTTGATAACGTTACACTTGAGCTTAGAACCGCAATCGAGCCTTGGCATGTACTAGGCGAAGAGGCAAGTGCGTCGGGTACGGCGCGCTACGTAGATTCGTCATTAGAAAGAGTACAAATAAAAGTACAAGGAACAATGAGCGATCGCTATGTTGTAACGTGTAATGGTCGAAGAGTGCCGCTTAAACCGGTTAAAGGTAAAGCGAAAGATGAAATGGTCGCGGGTATACGATACAGAGCTTGGCAACCACCTACAGCGCTTCACCCAACTATTGGCGTACATGCTCCATTAGTTTTTGATTTAATCGATACGTGGGAAGGTCGTTCAGTTGGAGGCTTTGTATATCATGTGAGCCATGCTGGGGGTCGTAATCCTGAAACGCTACCGGTTAATGCATTTGAAGCTGAAGGGCGCAGAGTTGCAAGATTTTGGGAGCATGGGCATACACCATCGTTACTTGCATCAGCAGAACCAAGCTGGAGCCCATCGGCGGTTACGCATAGTTTTCAATCGGCGCAAAGCGCAAGTGAATACGTGGTACCTGATGAAGAAAGTAGTAATCCTGATTATCCAAATACCTTGGATTTACGCAGGCAGCCTAACTTTAAATAATAATTGATAGTTGTGTCATTCCACTTTGAAATTATTTAAAGTGGAATGACTAAATATTTTTAAAGCATCATTATGAACACGGCTATTTACTATAAATTGGAGCGCTTTCAGCTTGTATATTAACAATAACGCGATGCCGGAATTGCCTGAGTGGTTGTCTTTATACCTTGATAAATCACATGGACATGATGAACTAGCAAACCACAGTGGTTTAAACCCAGACCATTGGGATACTTTATTTAAGCGTTTAGCTAGTCTAACAGCAGATGATGTTAGTAGCCGCGCTACAGAAATAAGCCAATTGCTACAAAATGGCAATATTAAAAATGAAAGCAATA
>NZ_PJBR01000164.1:0-3835 GCF_002863625.1 Pseudoalteromonas sp. MelDa3
ACAACCAACTCACATTTTGGTCAACGGCAGCAAATATCAATGTCATATCAAGTGCATCACGAATATTTAAATCGTCAAATGGACTGCACTGACTCATTACTAATACGTTTATCATTTAAATTGCACCCATTTATCAGCGTCGCTTGCAAGCATTGCAAATTCAGCTAGCCCTGCGACTGCAAATACACCTGTGTTTTTAATATCTAACCCGCGTTTTTCAGCGGCGGTAACACACAGCATTAAATTTAGTTTTCGATCGGCGAGTTGCTGCCAAAGTGCTGAAATTTGAAGTTCGTCTGAGGATAAATCAAAGTGAGTAGATGCATGATAAATACCTTGCTGGTATAAAAAAATAGCATCAATGGTGTGCCCTTGGGCTAAACATGCATTCGCAAACTTAACTAACCTTTGCGTTGTATCGTGATCGGATGGTGGTGTATGTAATGAAAGAACAAAACGTGACAAAACAATTCCAATAAAAAAGCCCCAATTAAGGGGCTATTTTAACAGAACTATTTAATTAGTCATCACTTGCGCCAAGTAGAGCAAGTAAAGACGTAAATAAGTTATATACGCTTAGGTATAAAGACACTGTTGCGCGAATGTAGTTGGTTTCGCCGCCATTAATGATTCGGCTTGTATCGAATAAAATCAAACCAGACATGATCAATACAACAGCCGCATTAAGCACCATAAACATAAGTGAACTGCCAACAAAAATATTAACAATGCTAGCTACAATCACAACGATTAAGCCAACCGTTAAAAAGCCACCCATGAATGAGAAGTCTTTTTTAGTGTTCAGTGCGTAAGCAGATAAACCAAAAAAGATAAGCGCCGTAGAACCTAACGCTTGCATAATAAGCATTGGGCCATTAGGCATTGCAGCATAATGGTTAAGCAATGGACCTAATCCTGCCCCCATTAAACCTGTGAAAGCAAACACCCAAAATACACCAGATGCTGTATCTGCTTTTTTATTTACAACAAATAATAAACCGAACGAAACAAGTGTAAACACAATTCCCATAAAGTAAGGTAATTGTAGTGCCATTGAAATACCGGCTGTGACAGCACTGAAAGCAAGTGTCATAGCTAGTAAAAAGTAGGTGTTTTTAAGTACCTTGTTTGTTTCAATGGTAGACATTACCGGTTTCGCGGTATTGTACGATTGATTAAACGCCATTGTAGAGCTCCTTTAAGTGAAACGTGTGTGTTTCGATAATTTAACTAAAATTAGATTACCAACTCTTATATGTTTGGGCAAACCTTTGTAGATCAATAGAGTTAAATATTTAAATAAAAGAGTATTGACGGCTAAATTAAAAACACTTTGTTCTAACTTTAGACAAATTAATTGTTTTTTAAGCACTTAAACAATTAATTTAAAAAAAAGCTTCACAAAAGGGATGGGTTTCCCTATTATGCAGGCCGTGCGGAGAGATGGCAGAGTGGTCGAATGCACCGGTCTTGAAAACCGGCATGGGTTTATAGCCCATCTAGGGTTCAAATCCCTATCTCTCCACCACTTATTTAATAAGTGTGTGGTAATTAAAGTATCATTCATTTAAATAGTTATTAGTACACTCTTACTTTTAACTTAGCAGTATCGGAGAGATGGCAGAGTGGTCGAATGCACCGGTCTTGAAAACCGGCATGGGTTTATAGCCCATCTAGGGTTCAAATCCCTATCTCTCCACCATATAACAAAATAGCCCGCTAATTTAGCGGGCTTTTTTGTGTTCAAAAAAAGTACTGCACTTGCTCATGCTTGAGATTCATTCTAAAACTCAAAAGAGAACATATCGTTTAATTGAAATGTTATACCAATTTGCATAAGTATTTAAGCAATTCAACGAATTAAATCACGCGCTAAACTACTGAACGATTTTATTTGATACGTTAATGGTCAGTAGTGGAGTTGTTAGCTACTTGCGAGGCTCTGCAAGGCATTGGTGATCTCATTCATTCGGATTGTTGTAACTTTACCATGAACCTGCGATATCAGATCACCGTTCTTATCCAAAACAACAATGACTGCTTCATCACTATCTGAGGGCACACCTAACGCTTCTTCCATGACCTGTGAGTTCAGAATCCAAGTTTGATCGTGGTAGCGTTGCGGTACTTTTTCTTTTGCCCGACCAATCGCATCCTCTTCCGACATAAAGAATGGTAAATTGACAGCTAGGACGTCCCGAATCCGATATTTATCATGATCGATTTTTGAACGTAATGTGTTAACCCACTCCCGAGTAGATTTTGCGGCATTACGAGTCGGCGTAAGTATGAGCAGTGTTGGTTGACCTATCAGTTTGTTGCTGTCTACTTTTTCGCCATTGAGTGTTGTCGCTGTAAACGACGGCCATGGTCCATCGCCTGCAAAAGCGGACGGCCCGCATAGTGTTAGTATCGCAATAAGCGGGAGCTTAAAAATAAGTTTAAATGTTGAGTGGTAAAGTGTTTTGGGCTTTATTGGTCTGGGCATTATAGTATTTCTCAGGTCAGTGGTGGGGCGCAAAATATCAGAGCAAGCAAAATTCAAACACATAAGCAGTAGTATTCAGAGCAGACTCTTTTTCAAATTATCTTAGCTCTCAGATCCAATAAGCAAACAGCAAATAAGCGATTGCAGAGATTTCATCTGTTTGCATTCGAACTTTTAGCTAGCTTGGTAGGTCGTTGTAACTTATTCATTGTTGATATTATCAAGCGCTTGGCGAACTTCATTCACAATTAAATTTTTTGCCAATTTTTCATCGATATCGGGCACATCCCAGCCAAAAATAGTGCGATATTTCTCAATCAAATTACTGACGTCTTCAATAATATCGTTGCGATGGGCTGCTAACTCTAGTCTTTCTATTTTAGCCATATTCAATTCACCTTAAAATGTATAGATAAATCTAGATTAGCCTTGTATTCATGCTACTTCGGTGCGATAACGAACAGATTGAATGAGAATATTGCTGCAAGCTTTTAAATATAAACTCTATTAACAAAACAATGATTTATTGTTTGCCATCTTTAACTTGGAGCAAATACGTCATGTTACATACTCTGAATGATTTAAAAAATTTAGCCATTGATGCATCGGATGGAGATATTGGGCTTACCAAAGATTTTTATTTTGATGATAAACACTGGGTGATCAGATATTTGGTGGTTGAAACTGGCACTTGGCTATTGAGCAAAAAAATATTACTTTCACCTATATCAATTAAAAAGTTGAATCAGAAACCACAGACGCTCACTGTTGCAATTTCAAGAAAACAAGTTAAAAATTGCCCTGATATGGATAGCGAAAAGCCAGTTTCTAGGCAGTATGAGCTAGAATACATGCGATATTATGGTTACTCACATTATTGGGATAACACTGATATTTTGGGAGGTGATCCCGGCCCTAATATGATGTCACCTGGTAATTATAGTGTCGCACCAAAGCCTGATAACTTAGATGCACCAGATAATTTCGCAGATGTTGATGCTGCATTATCTCAAGATAATGATCATCATCTACGCAGTAGTAATGCAGTAACGGGTTACAAACTTGATGTCATAGACGGTGATCTAGGTCACTTACAAGGTATGTTGATAGATACCGACACCTGGGAAATTCGTTATTTGATTATTAACACCAGTAATTGGTGGTTGGGTCATCTGGTTTTGATTGCTCCCAAATGGATTAAAGAGGTGAGTTGGCCTACTTCTAAAATTTATGTTGATATGACGCAGCAGCAAGTGAAAGATGCCCCCACTTTTGACCCCTCAGTGCCTTTTAATCTAGAACATGAACAAAATTTGCAAACTCATTATGGTTGTAATGTTGAATAAC
>NZ_PJBR01000165.1:0-3705 GCF_002863625.1 Pseudoalteromonas sp. MelDa3
TGGAAGATTTAAAACCGAAGTTTTATTTAACTCTCTGAGTAGTTCGCTCCTCGCTATGCGTTGGCGTTTCCCGTCTCAGTGGGGTCGCATTATAGGGAGATCCGAAAACAGATCAACCCTTTTTTTAAGAAAACTTGAAATAATGTGCTGTTCGCTGAGTATTTGAGCTAAACACGTTAAAAACACAACATAACTAGCAAATTATTAACAACTAAAGGTGTTTAAACTTCACAAATATTAAAAGTGAGCTTAAACGATCTTCATATAAAGACTTACACCCCATATGATCAATACGATCGTTAATGAAAGTGTTACGGCTGCAGATCCCATATCTTTGGCTCTACCTGACAATACATGCAATTCTGTACTTACTCGATCTGTTAATGCTTCAATGGCAGAGTTTAGCAATTCAACTATTAGAATAATAAGCAGTGAGCTAATTAGTATTGCCCAGTGTAATAATGATGAAGCAAGCCAAAATGAAGTGGGGAATAATATAAGGCTTAGTAATAGCTCTTGTCTAAATGCAGCTTCTTCTTTAAATGCTGCTTTAAAGCCAAGATAGGAGCAATAGGTTGCTTTGAAAACGCGTTTGAGGCCTAAGCCATTTGGTTTTAATACATCTTTCATTAATAAACTCTATGAATGAAGGTCAAAATAAAGCCCCGCACTGCGAGGCTTTTTATTTATGCTACGCCGTATTGATCACGGTAAGCTTTAACTGAGGCTAAATGCTCGCCCATCGTTCCTTGGTTTTCAAGGTAGCTAATAAGGTCTGCTAATTTTACAATAGAAATTACTTTGGTATTAAAGTCGCGTTCAACTTCTTGAATAGCTGATAACTCGGCTTTACCTTTTTCTTGGCGATCTAATGCAATTAAAACACCACTAAGGTCTGCACCATTTTGTGCAATAATTTCCATAGACTCACGAATAGCGGTACCTGCGGTAATTACATCATCAACTAGCATTATTTTGCCATTGAGTTCTGAGCCTACTAATGTACCACCTTCACCGTGTGCTTTTTTCTCTTTACGGTTAAAACAGTACGGTACATCTTTATCATGGTGATCTGCTAATGCAACTGCCGTCGTTGTCGCTATTGGGATACCCTTATACGCGGGACCAAATAGTACATCGTACTCTATCGCTGAATCTTCTAATGCTGATGCATAAAAACGACCTAAACGTGCTAAGTCACGACCTGTATTAAACAAACCGGCATTAAAAAAGTAAGGACTTATGCGCCCAGACTTTAAAGTAAACTCACCAAATTTTAATACCTGCTTCTCTAGAGCAAATTCTATAAACTCTTTTTGATAATCTTTCATATCTAGTGGCCTACCTATTTATGCTAATGCTTGCTTTTGTACGTCAATGATTTCACGAATAGAATGTTTAGCTAAAGTAAGTAACTCATCTAGCTCATCAAACGAGAAAGGTTCGCCTTCGGCTGTACCTTGAATTTCTATAATTTTACCTGTTTCGGTTAAAATTACATTCATATCAGTTTCTGCTGCTGAATCTTCAATATATTCTAAATCGCTAATTGCTTGGCCTTTGTATATACCTACTGAAATAGCCGCAATCATATGTTTAAGTGGGTTTGAATTAATCATACCCTTGGCACGCATATGCGTTAGCGCATCAACAAGTGCAACACATGCACCACTTATAGAAGCAGTACGTGTACCGCCATCTGCTTGAATTACATCACAGTCGATAGTGATTGTGTTTTCGCCAAGTGCTTTTAAATCAACAGCAGCACGAAGTGCACGTGCAATTAAACGTTGAATTTCCATAGTACGACCGCCCTGCTTACCACGTGCAGCTTCTCGAGCATTACGCGTATGCGTTGCTCGCGGTAACATACCGTATTCAGCATTGATCCAACCTTTACCCTGACCTTTCATGAAACGAGGAACGCCCGATTCGACAGTAGCTGTACAAAGTACTTTGGTGTTACCAAACTCAACAAGTACTGAGCCTTCAGCATGCAAAGTATAATTACGTGTAAATGTAACAGGTCTAATTTGGTTAGGTGTTCTTTCGCTTGGACGCATTGACGATCCCCTTAATTCAGAATTTGCGACATTATAAGTGTATGTGGGTATAGATACCATGCTGATTTAAATAAATAGCTGTATGCAAAATATTCAGTGTATTAAATTTTCCCTAGAGCTTAAGCGGTGTTACGGTATAATCATCGTAATATTGTATTTATAAATTTAGGAAAATATCCATGATCCACAGTATGACAGCTTATGCGCGTCGCGAAATAAAAGGCGATTGGGGAACTGGCACTTGGGAAGTTCGTTCAGTGAACCAGCGTTACCTTGAAACATTTATTCGCGCACCAGAGCAATTTCGTGGCATGGAGCCAGTTATTCGTGAGCGTTTACGCAAACACTTACAACGCGGTAAAGTTGAGGTTTTTTTAAAGTTTGTAGCAAATCCTGCCCATGTTGGTGAGCTATCAATTAACCAAGCCCTTGCTGAGCAACTTATAAATAGCGCGAAATGGGTTCAACAGCAAAGTAATGGCGACATTAATCCTGTTGATATATTACGTTGGCCTGGTGTTATGGAAGCTGAAGAACTTGATATGGATAGCGTTAATACAGCACTAATTGCTGGTCTTGATCAAGTAATCGAAGATTTTAAATCAGCTCGTGGCGATGAAGGTGCAAACCTTGAAGAAATGATAGCAATCCGCCTTGATGCGATTTTAGAGCAAGTAGAAATTGTAGAAACGCACATGCCTGAGATTGCTAAGTGGCAACGTGAAAAACTGGCTCAAAAGCTAGAAGACTTAACAGCAAACATTGACGAGTCGCGCCTTGAACAAGAACTTATTTATCTTGCTCAAAAACAAGATGTAGCTGAAGAATTAGATCGTTTAAAGTCTCACGTTAAAGAAACTAAAAAAATCCTTAAAAAAGGTGGCGCATGCGGCCGCCGCCTAGATTTTATGATGCAAGAATTTAATCGTGAAGCTAACACGCTAGCATCTAAGTCTATCAATAGTGACATCACTACTGCCGCTGTAGAGTTAAAAGTGTTGATTGAACAAATGAGAGAACAGATCCAAAATATTGAATAATTTTCAGCCAATTATGGCATATTCATAACTTATCGAAACCCGGGCTAGGCTCGGGTTTTTTATTAATACCAATAATATTTTGCATGTTGTTACCAAGCATCTTCGTCTAATGTGAGATTCTCACCTTCAAATCACTCTTTATTTTAGTCATTAAAAAGCCCGAGACTAAGCTCGGGCTTTTTGGTAACAATTAGCTAGGCTAATAATTACGCTTTGAACGTTACTACAACGCACCTACGCCTAAAGTAAGAGCGCCACCTTCATATGACACTTTATTCTAGACATTAAAAAGCCCGAGACTAAGCTCGGGCTTTTTGATAACAATTAGCTAGGCTAATAATTACGCTTTGGACGTTACTACAACGCACCTACGCCTAAAGTAAGAGCGCCACCTTCATATGACACTTTATTATAGACATTAAAAAACCCGAGACTAAGCTCGGGCTTTTTGGTAACAATTAGTTAGGCTAATAATTACGCTTTGAACGTTACTACAACGCACCTACGCCTAAAGTAAGAGCGCCACCTTCATATGACACTTTATTCTAGACATTAAAAAGCCCGAGACTAAGCTCGGGCTTTTTGGTAACAATTAGCTAGGC
>NZ_PJBR01000166.1:0-3679 GCF_002863625.1 Pseudoalteromonas sp. MelDa3
ATAGTAAGATTTAATGGTTAATAGAACGCAGAAAACAATCTTAAATAATACTAATTAATTTGGTGCAATGCGGTGAAAGTGTGCACAAAACTGGAACAAAGGGAGGAGTTGAGGAATAAAGAAGGAATCTTAGTTAATTGTTTTTATTGAATTTTAATTATTTTATGAAGTTGGTACTAAGCTTGCTAATAATACGCTGTAGGTAGATTCCTATATCGACGATTTCCAAAAGCGCCACGGTATTTTCCCAAAGTTGAATACCGTGGCGCTTTTTTATTTTTCGCGTGTATTTTATTTAGCCGTCACAATAGCAATAACAATAGTAATGTTAAATTTTAATAAAGTAGGGAATAGCCACTAAAATAGCGCCTACAATCAGCAGCATACTAACACTGGTCATAAAGTACGGAAAAACCAATAACGACAAACCAATACAAAGTGGCACTACGGCTTTTTTTCTTCGCCCGTAAGTAAGGTAGCCAATACCTATGCCGCCAAACAAAACACTCCACGCAATTATTGATGCACTATCCATTTTTTCTCCATTTGAAGTTATTGTATAAAACCGAGCTTGTTCGAAACTTATAACTCAACATATCTGTATTTAATTTATCTATCTGCAATCGTTTTAGCAAACGCTAATAACTCACGTCTTAACCATTGGTGTGCAGGGGCATGGTGCAGCAGTGGGCTCCATATCATTTTTACTTCAATAGGGACTATTTGAAATGGCACCGGGCTGATTACTAAATCAGTATGAGAAGTTAATAACTTAGCTTGCCTGCGCGGTAGGGTGGCAATAAGTTGCTCTGATTGGCAAAGCAGGCTTGCAACCATGTAGTGGCGAGTAAAAACACGTATTTTACGGGTTTGCTCTAGTTGCCAAAGCGCTTCGTCTACCCAGCCTAATTTTTGCTTTCCCGATTTATTAGTAACAGCGGCCTCCGGCCCCCAACCTGCACGGTTTACCCAAATATGTTCTTTTTGTAAGTAGTCGTCTAACCCTGATTGTTGTAAAAATGTATTTTTAGGATGGGTTAAACAACAGTAATTATCGCGCCAAACACTGGCTTGATGAAACGAGCGTGGTAGGCCATTAAAGCGGTTTATTGCTAAATCAATAGTGCCTTTTTCCATGTCTTGCAGGTTTACGTCGCTTGGGCTTAATACATCAAAATTAATACCGGGATTTTTACTAAGCTGCGCAGTTATAAAAGGGGCTATTAAGGTCGACTCTATGTAGTCGTTTGCCATTATTCTAAAGGTAACTTCAGCGGTTGTAGGGTTAAATTGCTCACTAGGCTGCGTAATAGCTTCAGCCATTTTTAATAGGGCCTCAACTTCAGGCTTTAATGCAAGTGCCTTTGCCGTTGGCGTCATAGAGCCTGCGGCACGCACAAGTAGCGGGTCGTCAAATAAATCGCGCAAACGTTTTAATGCGTTACTCATAGCCGGTTGCGTAAGAGCAAGTTTATTTGCAGCTTTTGAAACACTTTTTTCATCGATGAGTACATTTAAGTAAACTAACAAGTTGAGGTCGACGTTTCTTATATTCATATGGGCGTGTTGGCCTTTCAGGGTTGAAATTTGTTCAATCTAGGGGCGATTTAATCGCGGCGCGAGGTTTGCCACCTAGTGGGCTAAGTAAAAATCGAGCAACAAAGAGTTAATTGTCCCTAGAAAGAACCCTATGGGCAGTGTGTATTTGGCCTTTATGCAGCGTTAAAGTACATTTATGGGGAGTCACCACACTACATGTACTTTGCCTTGCTTAAAAACCAAATACACGGCTGCAAAATTAACCTCGAAAGGTCAATACGCCCAATAAATTCTATTTATATGCTTTATTAATTATCTAAATTAAAGCCTGCTTGCTAAGGTGTAAACCATTAATAAAAAATAACCGCCATAACTGGCATCAATATAAGTGCTGTATTTATGCAAAATAAGCTAACAAATCAATCTAATAATGCGCTACAACACGTTGTAGCCAGTAAGCTTGCACGATCTGTTTTTGCTGGATTTGAGGCGATGTTTTCGCAATTTTTAAATATTACACTGGGTGCACAAAGCCGTTTTGAACAACGACAGTATCACAGTGTACAAAGTGCTATGCGTGAACGTTTACAGGTGTATGAGCGCGAAGTTAAAAACGTGAGTGAAGCCGTCAGAGTTATTGCTTATGCTGAACTTACTTGCCCGCAAACGTGGCAGTTAGCTAAAAATATTTACGGCGATATGGTAGAAAATCACGAAAATAAACCTATTGCGCATACCTTTTTTAACTCAACGTTTGGCGCAATTTGGGACGATAAAAAAATTCGTACTGTGCATTTGTTTGTATTAAAAGCAAAGTATCGTAGTGAGCCGCGCTCTTATGAAAGCTTAGTGAGCAGGGTATCGCTACATAATGGGTTTAATAACGCCGTTAAAACGCTTATCACTAATCAAGTATTTAGAGTGCCGTTTAGTCATTTAGAACGCGATGTAGCCACATTACAAAGTACGTTAATGCAAGGCGCTAAGCAGCAATGCAAACAGGTGTACGAACTTATAAATTTAAACGATGGGTATATTGAATACGCCAACTCATTATTTTTTAGAAACAAAGCCTGTTATTTAATTGGGCGCTGCATTGCTAAAAATGGCGACAATATGCCTTTTGCTATCGCTATTTTAAATACCGATGAGGGACTAAAGCTTGATGCTGTAATGATGGGCGCCGATCAATTAAGTTTATTATTTGGTTTTGCACGCACCTATTTTATGGTTGATACCGATAAGCCCGCTCGTTATGTAGATTACTTAAGTGTGTTAATGCCACATAAACAACGCTTTGAGTTATTTAACGCCATTGGTTTTATAAAGCACGCCAAAACTGAGTTTTATCGACACAAGGTTGATACGACTAAAAATAGTCCAGCCAACTTTAAGTATGTCACAGCACCAGGGACGCCAGGTATGGTAATGCTGGTATTTACTATTGAAGGGCTAGATTACGTTTATAAAGTAATTAAAGACAAATTTAGTGCGCCAAAAACAGCCACCAAAGCACAAGTGAAAGAAAAGTATAACTTTGTAAAACAAGCCGATAGGGTTGGTCGTTTGGTAGACACACACGAATTTAGATATTTAGCGTTTGATTTAAGCCGTTTTAGCGATGAACTGCTTGAGCAGATGAAAAGCCAAATTGGCAGCAGCATGGTTATATCTGGCAAGGCACTTATTTTAAAGCACGTTTATGTTGAGCGTAAAATGACCCCGCTTAATTTATATATTACCCAATGCGATAACAAAACCTTAGAGAGAGTTATGCATGATTACGGTAAAGCAATTAAAGAATTAGCCGGTGCTAATATATTTCCGGGCGACATGCTAATGAAAAACTTTGGCGTAACGCGATGGGGGCGAGTGGTGTTTTACGACTTTGACGAAATTTGCCCACTAACCGATTGCAACTTTAGAGAGGTGCCACAAACCCAAAATGCACTTGAAGAGCTAAGTAGTAACTCGTATTTTGATATAGCTGAAAACGATATATTTCCGAGCCAATTTAATGTGTTTTTTAGCGCCAACGAGATTGCGTTTAATTATTTTAATAATGAGCACAGTAACTTGTTTTTAGCGACGTTTTGGCAAGGTTCTCAGCAACAAGTACACAATGGTTTTCTACCCGATG
>NZ_PJBR01000021.1:0-43704 GCF_002863625.1 Pseudoalteromonas sp. MelDa3
ATTCACCATGAAAAAAATAGCACTATCTTTAACAATATTGCTTGGTGCGTTGTCAGCAAGCAACGCAACAGCATTTGATGGCGATGTAAACGCAGGTAAAGAAAAATCAGCAACGTGTGCGGCTTGTCACGGCCCAGACGGTAATGCGCCGGTTAATATTTACCCTAAAATTGCAGGTCAACATCCAGATTATATCCTTAAGCAACTTCAGGATTTAAAATTAGGTATGACATCAGGCGGCAAAGAAGGGCGTATGGATCCAGTAATGAGCGCTATGGCTATGCCACTTAGCGAGCAAGACATGCAAGATCTAGCTGCTTATTTTTCTTCAATGAACATGTCTGAAGGTGCTACACCTAAAGATGTTGTTGAAGTTGGCGAGATGCTTTTTAAAGCAGGCGATGCAGAACGTGGAATTCCATCATGTGCAGCATGTCATGGCCCACGTGGTAATGGCTCGTCACTTGCTAAGTTTCCAAAAATTTCTTTTCAGCATCCAGGATATATCAAGGCTCAACTTGAAAAATTCCGTGATGGTACTCGTCATAATGACTTAAATGGCATGATGGGCGATATTGCAAAAAAATTAACAGATAAAGACATCGAAGTACTTTCTCAGTATTTAGGTGGCTTACACTAAAGTCGTATTTATTTAGCAGTTAATAATAAATAAACTACAATGTGTTAAAAAAAGCAGCCTAGGCTGCTTTTTTTGTGTCAAAAATTAACGATATCGTCCGTTTCAATGTAAGACATTGACCATGTCTGGTTGTAAGAAAAGTCTTCTTTTCATTTTTTATTATTGATTAACTTATTGTAATTTATGTTTATTTTTATATCTCAATGTAATAAAGATAATAAAAGTTATATAAACCAGTTGTAACAAAATCATTAACGAGTAAATTAACCACTGTCGCAAAACAACAATAACAAAACGGAAATAACTACCAAGGAAAGTAACGCGGCATGACTACATAGCATAAGATTAGTGCTACTAAAGGAAATAATAAAAAAGTGTCAGGATGACCGAAAATAATAAAAAACTCATGGAAGTTTAATAATAAAAAAAAATGGAATGTAACAAGGAACGTAAAAATAATAACAATACGGACTGATAATAATAAAAATAATAAAGACTAAAAAAAGTCGAAGGGAGAAGTGTCCAGATAATGGCGCTCAGATTAGCAGGCGGTAGAGATGTTTTCTCTACCGCCTTTTTATTTGTCCTGTTACAATACCCACCGTTTAAAATTAGCGATTAATTAGCTAAGGCGCTTTTAAATGAGAGACCCAACCTCTAAGCGCAAACTGAATTCTTCTGGCTAGGCCAGCACTGCGATGCCCATTAATTTGCGCTTCGCTCAAAACCTCTTAAGTGAGATGATCAAGATATGAGTAGAACTAAAAAGTCACGCAAAAGCCCAGCAAACGGACCTGTTCGTTTAAGCCAAGATAAGCTTAAAGAAATGCGCGCATTAAAAGAGCAGCGAGTTAAAAAAACCAAAGGCGCTAAGCCAGGTTCTCGTAACGCGCCAGATTTACTAGATAGCGAAAGCCATAATGCTGGTCACGCGCCTAAAGATAAGCGTGTAGGCAGTAAAAAGCCGGTACCATTAATTGCAACTGCGCCTGAGCCTAAAGTTGAAATGAAACGCAACTTAAAGCCAACTATTGAGCTGAAAAAGGTAATCGAGCCTGAATTTACACCTGAACAAGAGCTAGAAGCACTTGAGAATGACGAGCGTTTACTTAAATTAGTAGAGCGTCATGAAGAAGGTGAAATGCTAACTGGTAAAGATGCTAAGTACTTTAATAGCCGTATTGCTCGTCATCAGGCGCTATGTGAAATTCTTGGTATTGAAGACGAGGATGAAGACGAATTTGAAGATGACCTTGAAGATGATATTGAAAGCAAAGGCAATTCTGATTTCGATCAATACTTATCTGACGATTTAGCCAACGAATGGTTAGATGAAGACGACAAATAGTAAGGATAAATAATGAGTACCGCGGTAATTTTAGCCTTACTTTTAGGCGCTGCTATAATAGTTGGTCTGGCATTTTATGCGGGTCAGTTGCTGTATAAGTTAAATGCGCAAAAAAAGTTAATTGCTAAAACGCAGGCTGAACAAAAGCAAAAGCTTGAGAAGTCGCGTTTAAAGCGAAATGCCAAACTAGCCGATAGTATTCATTTAATTGCGCGTGCAATGAATGAAGAGCAGTGTGAGTTTTCTGAAGGCTGTTTACGTATTTGGGTACTTATGTCTCAATATGGCTTTGAGAGCGAGCGTGATTTAACGACACAATATCCTGGCATTTATAAAATGTACCAGGTAGTTAAAGAAATGCCGACACACGATGCACGTAAAAAATATGCTAAAAAAGAGATTTTTAAGCTAGATAAGGCTCGCTGGCAAGCTGAAGAAACACTTAAAGATGAAGTTAAAGCCGATTGCGCTAAAATTATCATCGAGTTTAAAGCCGCTCCTGGCAGCGATAAAGTGGTTTTTAACTAGCTTTAATTTTTCTAGTACTCAAAAAAAGCAGACCTTGGTCTGCTTTTTTTATGCGTAAAAATTTTCATACTAATTGCATTAAATTAGTGATCTGCTAAATCACTCGTGAAAAACGCGTCGCATTTATTTGTTTTTGTAAATGAGCATCGAAGCACATGCAAATAATACGAATGAATAAGTTGCCGCGTGGCGTTACGCTAATTTTATTATCATTTATAGTGACTAGTTCATCTTTTATAAGTGGCGTAAGCGCAATTAATGCATCCTCAAAGTAGTCATTAAATATAAGCGCATGCTTTTCGCTAAAGTCTTGTATATCTAATTCAAACTGGCAAATGAGCTGCTTAATTGCATCAGCACGAATTACATCATCATGTGTTAAGTGCATACCTTTATTAAGAGCACAGCCGATTTGTGTTTCTACGCTGTGGTAATAATGTTTTAATTCTTTTTGATTTTGTAAAATGGCAGTGCCAATTTGTGAAATTGATGATACGCCTAAGCCTAATAAATCACAATTTCCATGTGTTGTATAACCTTGAAAATTACGATGTAACTTGCCTTCATTTTGCGCAATAGCTAGTTCGTTATCGGTTTTTGCAAAGTGGTCCATACCAATAAATTGATAGCCTGCTTGCGTCATCTGCTCCAGCGTGTTTTTAAACATAGTGAGTTTATTATGTGCATTGGGTAAATCTGCATCTTTAATCTTACGCTGTGCGGCAAAGCGCTCTGGTAAATGCGCGTAGTTAAACACCGATACTCGGTCAGGGCTTAACTCAATAAGTTGCTCTATAGTTTGCTTAAAGCTCTCTGGCGTTTGCAGAGGAAGCCCGTAAATCATATCTGCATTAATAGATTGAAATCCCAGCTCGCGAGCTTGTGTAATTAATTGCTTAACCGTATCTGCATTTTGCGGGCGATTAACAGCAAGTTGCACGTCGTCGTTAAAGTCTTGAATCCCAAATGAGACACGGTTAAAGCCAAGCATTCTTAAATCAACAAGCATATTATCGGCAAGTGAGCGTGGGTCTATTTCAATGCCGCGCTCTGTTGTGCTTGTAAAATTAAAGTGCTGCTCTAAAAGCTTAATTAGACGAGTCATTTGTTTTGCGGTTAAAAAGGTGGGAGTACCGCCACCTAAATGTAATTGCTCAACCGTGTAGTTTTTAAATAAATGAGCTTGGGCAGTAATTTCTTTTGCTAAAAAGTCGAGATACGTATCGGCCTTAGATTGATGGCGGGTAATTATTTTATTACAGCCACAGTAGTAGCAAAGCTGGCTACAAAACGGGATATGAATATATAGAGAGAGTGAACGACTCGTTGACGATTCTACAGCGCTTAGTAGGTCTTGTTGTTGATACCCATCACGCAGTGATAGAGCGGTGGGGTACGAGGTATAACGCGGGCCAGACACATTATATTTGTTTATTAGGGTTTGATCCCAGTGTGGAAGTTTAATCATCACGCGCACCTAAGTATTTATTTAGGGGGTGATTATAAAAAAGTACGCAGTGAGGCGGTTTGATCTATAACAAAAAAGGTGCCGAAGCACCTTTTTTAATAAAATATCAATTAATGCGGTCTAATTAATACGTAACAGTATGGGCATCTTTGAGATATTGAAATAACTCTTTATAACCTTTACCCGGCTTTTCAGCTTTCGCTTCTTTCGCCGCATTACGAACCAATTGACGCATTTGCTGACGATCAAGAGACGGAAACTGTTCAATAGTCTCATTGATAAGGTCATCACCTTGTTCAATTAGGTCTGAACGTAATTGCTCAATTTTTTTGACCAATACTTCAGCTTGGTTATTTTTATTAAGCATTACATCGATAATCGCTCTAATAGCGTCAATGTTTTCTACAGTACGCAACGTTTTAGCGATGTAGTTTAAGTGACGGCGGTACGCGTCACTTTTATTACTTATTTTATCAGCAACAACCATTGCCGCTTTTAAATCGTCATTTAATGGCAGGCGTTCGCGCTGTTTTTTACCCATTTTGGCAATTTCAGTACCTAACTGATGAAACTCTTGCGCTTCGCGCTTAAGCTCCGTTCTTGATACATATTCAATTTCTTCTTCAATTTCAGCAGGCTTGCCTTTTTTCTTTGCCATGGGGTGCTCTTAAATAAAAATAACTTTTGCCATTATACATGAATATGATACTTAGGAATATTAGCTGATGTGATGCATTGAGTGTGTTAGCATTTAAATATAAGAAATGCGTGCATTATGCCTCTAAGGCTCAGGACTTAATTTATGAAAAGCCAACAAAACGATCCAATTTATTCTCAAATATCGCAAGTTAAAGATGCGGTAGCAGAAGTACTCGAACATGCTAAAAAATTAGGCGCTACAGCTGCAGAAGCTGCCATGTCTAGCACGTCTGGTTTATCGGTTAGTACACGAATGGGTGAAGTAGAAACCATTGAGTTTAACCAAGACGGCGGCTTAGGCATTAGTGTATATGTTGGTAATAATAAAGGCTCAGCATCGACAGCTGATTTAAATCCAAAAACATTGCGCATGGTAGTCGAAAAAGCGATTGATATAGCCAAATTTACATCGGATGACCCATTTAACGGCGTTGCTGACAAAGAGTTACTTGAATTTAATCCTAAAGATTTAGATTTATACCATCCTTGGGATGTAAGCCCTGAAGAAGGTATTGAGCTTTGTCATGCTGCTGAGCAAGCTGCATTAAACGCAGATGAGCGCATTGTTAACTCTGATGGTGCGAGTTTTTCATCTCACCAAGGATTACGTGTTTATGGTAACAGCCATGGTTTGATAACGGGCTTTCCACGCACTCGTCATAGCATTAGTACGATGGTAATAGGTCAAGATGGCGAGCAGATGCAACGCGACTCTGCTTATACTGTTGCACGCGATCAAGTGGGTTTAAATGACGCAGCAGCAGTTGGGCTTGAAGCAGCAGCTGAAACGCTAGCTAAATTAAATAGCCAAAAGTTAGGCACAATGAAAGTGCCTGTTATTTTTAGAGCCGATATTGCAAATTCATTGTTTGGTCACTTAGTGTCGGCAATAGGTGGTGGCGCACTTTATCGTAAATCAAGTTTTTTACTTGATAGCTTAGGCACACAAGTATTTAGTAATTGTGTGAATATTGCTGAGCGCCCACATATTTTAAAAGGGTTGGCATCATCACCGTTTGATAGCGAAGGTGTTAAAACATTCGATAGAGAAATTATTCAAGGTGGCGAGCTACAAACTTATTTATTAGCAAGTTATGCCGCGCGTAAAATGAATATGACCCCAACAGGACATGCTGGCGGTATACATAACTGGCTTGTTGAGCAAACTCATAACGATTTAACTGCACTATTAAAAACGATGGGCACCGGCTTATTAGTTACAGAGCTAATGGGGCAGGGCGTAAATACCGTAACGGGTGATTACTCTCGTGGTGCTGCTGGTTTTTGGGTTGAAAATGGTGAAATTCAATATCCTGTAAGCGAAATTACCATTGCTGGTAATTTAAAAGATATGTTTAAAGGCATATCTGCTATTGGTGGTGACATCGAACGCCGTGGTGGTATTCAAACTGGCTCAGTATTAATAGAGCAAATGCAAATAGCCGGCGCGTAGTATTAATACGCAGTGTATACTTAGACCTAGAGTATTATCTCTGGGTCTAAGTGAGCTTTTACGAGGTGTAAAATGGCTAAAGATAGATATGCACCAAAACCGCTAACCGATATTATGGCGGGGTTAAATAATCGTTTATCGGCTTATGCAGGCAAAAGCCAAGCACTTGATACACAGCAAACCCTATTAAAAGATTTTTTAGGCCCTAAGTTGGGTGATAAATGCCGAGTCAGCAATTACCGAGACGGTACGCTAATGATAGAGGCGGTATCTGCACCTATCGCGCTTAGGCTTAATTATTTAAAAATGGATATGCTTTCACATTTTAGAGCTGCCGGAATGGCAGAGCTCGGGCAAATAAAAATAACTGCAAATCCTCAAGCAACTCAGAGATTAAGTACAGCGAATAAGTCGGGCAGTCCTGCAGTTACCAACTCACGTAAAATGAGTGAGCAAACAGCTGATTACTTAAACGCGATAGCATCTTCTGCACCCCCTTCTTTAAAAGAAAAACTAGAGCGTTTAGCGCTTCACGGAAAAAATAAAAGTAAGTCTTAACTACCCACCATCTTGTTATTGGTGGGGCTAATTTGGCAGCTCACCGCATTCAAAATACTTTGTTACATATTCCATTTTATTGTTGGCTTAATGAGGTTTATGATACTGCGTGGGCTTTATATTGATCGAAAGCTCTTTGATACCCATTCCATTAAGTAAAAGCGTGTAGGCAGTGCTATTTTTACTCCTGCTATATTCAAGAATTTAATGGAGTTGGTATGTGATACCAACCTGCATAAGTCTTTGATCAATTTAACGAATTAAATTGCACTATAACGTCGTTAAAAATTTTTTATTTAGAGCAACTAGATACAAAAACTTTTGCCTGGTTCTAGCGTAATTTTCTTAACGTTAAATAGACCCCATATATAAGCAGATTGGTATGATTCAATTCTAACTAACAAACGGAATAATTATGAATAAAGTAACAATGGCTGCTGCAAGTATCGCACTTGCGCTTGGCTTGGTAGGTTGTGGTGAAAAACAACAAGAAACAAAAGTAACCGACACTCCAGTAGTAACAGCACCCGCTGAAAAACCACTAGAGCTTGGTATTGAATTAGCTAATATGGATAGTTCAGTACGCGCACAAGACGATTTTTACTACCATGTAAATGGTCAGTGGTTAGCTAAAACTGAAATACCAGGTGATAAATCTAACTACGGTTCTTTTTCGCAGTTATATGATGAGTCGCAAAAAGCGATGAAAATAGCCCTTGAAAGTGCAGCCGCAAACAAAGCCGCTAAAAAAGGCAGTGATGAGTACAAAATTGGTGCATTTTATAAAAGCTATATGAATAAAGATGCGCGTAATGAGCTAGGTATTACGCCATTACAACCGTCATTAGATACAATTGATAGCGTTAAATCTAAAGCTGATTTAGTGGGTTTAATGGCTAAAATTCAAAAACAAGGCGGTACTTTACCGTTTGGTTGGTTTGTAAATAACGATGCTAAAAACTCAAGCGAGTATGCATTGTATTTATCTCAGTCGGGTCTTGGTTTACCAGATCGTGACTATTACTTAAAAGATGACGAAAAATTCACTAAAATCCGCGCTTCTTACGAGCAATACATCACTGATGTTTTAGCTAAGTCAGGCGTTAAAAATGCAGCAGAAGCTGCTAAGAGCGTACTTGCATTTGAAAAAACACTAGCTGATGCTCAGTGGAGCCGTGTGCAAAGCCGTGATGCAACTAAATCTTATAACAAGATGACAGTAGCAGATGCAAGCAAGCTGATGGGTGACCTTGATTTAGCTGCATTCTTTAAAGATGCTGGCGTGAGTGCAAGTGACATTATTGTACGTCAACCTAGCTATTTAGAAGCACTTGCTACTATTTACAAAGACACTGATTTAGCGACGTGGAAAAGCTACTTAAAATTTCATTTTGTAAGTGGTTATGCAGAGCTACTTAGTGAAGATTTAGTTAACCTTAACTTTGACTTTTACAGCACAACACTTCGTGGCGTAGAAGAACAAGCACCTCTTTGGAAACAAGCGGTTGATGCATCTAACAGTGTACTTGGTGAAATTTTAGGTAAGGTATACGTTAAAGATAACTTCCCGCCAGAAGCTAAAGCACGCATGGAAGAATTAGTTGATAACGTAATTAAAGGTTACGGTGTTGCTATTGAAAATCTTGAGTGGATGAGCCCTGAAACAAAGCTTGCAGCGAAAGAAAAACTAGACAAATTTACGCCTAAAATTGGTTACCCAGACACGTGGAAAGATTACTCAGAGCTAGATATTAACTCAGATGAGCTAGTAGGTAACTACATTCGTTATAGCGAATGGGCATACGCAGACATGATTGCTAAATTGGGTAAACCAGTTGATCGCTCTGAGTGGCACATGACTCCGCAAACAGTAAATGCGTATTACAATCCAGTAAACAACGAAATTGTATTTCCAGCAGCTATTTTACAACCGCCATTCTTTAATTTAGAAGCGGATGATGCTGTAAACTACGGCGCAATTGGTGCAGTAATTGGGCATGAGCTTGGTCATGGTTTTGACGACCAAGGTGCTAAATACGACGGTGATGGCAACTTACGTAACTGGTGGAGTGAGACTGACCTTAAGCAATTTGAAGAGCGTACAGCGGCTTTAGTTGCACAGTATAACGAATATAAACCGTTTGAAGATGCAAGTGTTAATGGCGAGCTAACGCTTGGCGAAAATATTGGTGACTTAGGTGGCTTAACGGTTGCGCATAAAGCGTATATGCTGTCTTTAGGTGATAAAAAATCACCAGTGATTGATGGTTACACAGGCGATCAACGCTTCTTTATGGGGTGGTCACAAATTTGGCGTCGTAACTATCGCGATGAAGAGTTACGTAATCGTTTATTAACAGACCCTCATTCACCAAGTCACTACCGTGTAATCGGTATCTTGTCGAATATGCCTGAGTTTTACGAAGCGTTTGACGTAAAAGAAGGTGATAAAATGTATATCAAACCAGAAGATCGCGTAAAAATCTGGTAATTGCATATAAACAACAAAAAACCAGTAAGTTTTTTAGCTTACTGGTTTTTTTATATCTTGAATTTGTAAATAACCTGAACTATGGATAATAAATCTATCTCAAGCAGCTAGTTTCAGCGCTAACTGCGTTGAATTTACTTGCAATAGGCCAGCTATTGACGCGTAAATTCGCCTTGTTTTCAATAAAAATCTCTGGCTAGAGAAAATAAATTTAAATATCACCATGATTCAATACGTTAATAAATCTCTTAACCAGAGTTCAGGTTAAATAAGCTTTAGCTCATCAAGCATTGGTGCATCCATTTTTCGTTACTGAGTATATTTTTATAAAGCGCGAGTTGGTTTTGTGCTCGCTCTAAATTATGCTCTGCATGAGCCACTTTAAAGTACACATCGTTATTTAAGTAATCAGTTAAAAAGCGCACACTTAACATGAGCGGCATTATTTTAGCGCCTAACAGCAGGCTTTCTTGTTCTTTTGTACTCATGCCGCTTTTTAATGGCGTTACATAGCCTTTAACAATGGCTGAAAATATATCTTTTCGAATAATAACGTTGTGCAAGTTTGTTGAATCCTCGGCTTCGGGGGAGCAGAAAGTGCGTACCATGTCGCCAAAATCATAAAGCCTAAATCCCGCCATGCAGGTATCTAAATCAATCACTGCTTTTGCTTTGTGAGTTGCACTACAAAACAGCATATTATTTATTTTTGTATCGTTATGACACACTCTAAGCGGTATCTGCTTAGCTATATTACTAAGCTCAGTAATTAAATGCTGCTGTGATAAGCAATATTCTATTTCGTCAGCGCAGTGCTTTACTCTATTTACAGAGTTATTTGTGATTGCGGTATTTAATTGCTCAAAGCGCATCGCTAAGTTATGAAAATCAGGAATTACAGTATGTAGTTGTTGTGTATCAAAATCTTGTAATGCATGAGCAAATACGCCAAAGGCGTAAGCCGCTTGCTCGCTCTGTTGCGCATTTTTAACAACGTCTTCGCTGTAACTGTCACTAATATAGTTGAGGACGCGATAATGCGCGCTATCAATTTCTATTAAGTGTTCGTTGTTTTGTATGGCTATATGCTTAACTGTTTCAAGGGGGTAGTTGCTTTGTAGTTGTTTGGTATTTAAATGCTGCTCAATTAGTTTTGCATTACTTACTAACTGAGCAGGGTATTTAAATACCTCAGTATTAAGTTTTTGCACAATAAACTGTTTATCAATACACGTAAGTAGCCATGTACTATTTATATGGCCGCTACCAATCACACTAACTTGAGTTAACTCAGTATTTAATGCTAATTGTTCGCTTAGCTTATTTTGTATTGAGATGTTCATTGTGCTCACTTGTACCTAGTTTATTATGCGTATCGGGCTACTATTTTTTCGATAATTTCAGCATTAGCTTCAGGAAAATCATAATTTTCTAATTCACTAATTGCTACCCATTCACTAGGTTGCCCTTCAGCGCCATGTGCTTCACCGCTAAAGTTACTTACTACGTGTACATCTAATTTAACGCACTTATCGCCGTAGTCATGTTCAATCACCATAAGTTGACTAGAGCTGTGAATTGTTAATCCAACTTCTTCAATAAGCTCGCGTTTAAGTGCAACAAAAACACTTTCACCTGCTTCTACTTTGCCACCAGGAAATTCCCATAAACCGCCTTGATGTTGTTCATCTGCACGTTTACAAATGAATATAGCGTTATTTTTCTTAATAACACCAACAGCTACATGTACAATTTCTATAGTCATTACTTTAAAACTCCATAAAAAAAGCGACGCTAGCGCCGCTTTTTAATAAGCTAATAACAATATTGGGCTATTTTAATTTACCGCAACATTGTTTGAATTTTTGACCTGATTTACAAGGACAAGGGTCATTACGACCTACTTTTGGTTCTGTACGAGCCATTACAGTAGCTGTTTCTGGTGCTGGCGCTTCGCCACCTACTTGCTCAGCTTCTTCATGTTGGTATTCGCGAGGAGCATTTTCACTTTTACGGTGTTGCTCTTCTACTTTTTCAACATCTTCTTCTGCGCGTACTTGTACTTTACTTAGGATGCTTACAACATCTACTTTCAAGTTTTCAAGCATTTCAGAAAACAGCTCAAACGATTCACGCTTATACTCTTGCTTAGGATTCTTTTGCGCGTAACCACGTAAATGAATACCTTGACGTAAGTGATCCATAGCAGCAAGGTGATCTTTCCAATGCTGATCAAGACTTTGTAGCATAATCGCTTTTTCGAATTGACGTAAAACAGAATCGCCAACTTGCTCTTCTTTTTGCTTGTACGACTGCTCAACCGCCTGCTCAATACGCTCACGAAGTTTTTCTTCGTATAGTTTATTGTCATCTGCTAACCACTGAGTGATTGGCAACTCAAGTAAGAAGTCTTGTTTTAAACGCTCTTCAAGGCCAGGAATATCCCACATTTCAGCAAGGCTTTGTGGTGCAATGTACTGATCAATTACACTAGCAAGAACATCACCACGAATTGCTGTGATAGTTTCTGAAATATCGCCTTCTTCAAGTAGCTCATTACGTTGAGAGTAAACAACGCGACGTTGATCGTTTGCTACATCATCGTACTCAAGCAATTGCTTACGAACATCAAAGTTACGTGCTTCTACTTTACGCTGTGCATTTTCAATCGCACGGTTTACCCATGGATGTTCAATTGCTTCACCGCGTTGCATACCTAGTTTACGCATCATGTTAGTCATGCGTTCACCAGCGAAGATACGCATTAATGCATCGTCCATCGATAGGTAGAAACGGCTAGAACCGGCGTCACCTTGACGACCAGAACGACCACGTAATTGGTTATCTATACGACGAGATTCGTGACGTTCAGTACCAATGATATGTAAACCGCCAGCATCAATTACCGCATCATGGCGAATTTTCCAAGCTGCTTTAATTTCAGCAATTTGCTCAGCAGTTGGGTTCTCAAGTTTTTCAACTTCACTGTTCCAGTTACCACCTAACACGATATCGGTACCACGACCGGCCATGTTGGTTGCAATTGTTACTGTACCGGGTAGGCCAGCATCTGAAACGATATCTGCTTCTTGCGCATGAAACTTGGCATTAAGTACGTTGTGCTTAATTTTTTCTTTGCGTAAAAACTGTGATAAATACTCAGAACTTTCAATTGAAATAGTACCTACAAGTACCGGTTGTCCGCGGTCTTGGCAGTCTTTAATGTCAATTAAAATTGCTTCGTATTTTTCTTCTTGCGTTAGGTAAACTAAGTCGGCGCGATCATCACGAACCATTGGCTTATTAGTTGGCATAACAACAGTATCTAGGCCGTAGATAGATTGAAACTCAAAAGCTTCAGTATCGGCAGTACCTGTCATACCTGCTAATGTTTCGTATAAACGGAAGTAGTTTTGGAACGTAATAGATGCAAGTGTTTGGTTTTCGTTCTGAATATTTACACCTTCTTTAGCTTCAACAGCTTGGTGTAAACCTTCTGACCAACGACGACCTTCCATTGAACGACCAGTATGCTCATCGATAATGATTACTTCGTTTTCTTTTACTACGTAATCAACATCTTTTTGGTATAGCTTGTGGGCACGAAGGGCGGCATAAACGTGACTTAGTAGCGTAATGCTTGCTGCTGAGTAAAGCGAATCGCCTTCTTCAATTAAGCCGCGTTCAGTAAGTAGCTCTTCTACTTTAATTTGACCACGTTCTGTTAAATGAACTTGCTTAGACTTTTCATCAATAGTGTAATCGCCGTCGCCTTCAACACCTTCTTCGTCTTCTTTTTCTTGAAGTTCAAGTAAAGGAACGATGGTATTTATTTCAGTGTATAGCTCAGAGCTGTCCTCAGCTGGGCCTGAAATAATAAGCGGAGTACGCGCTTCATCAATTAAGATTGAATCCACTTCATCGACTACGGCATAAAATAATGGACGCTGAACACGTTCATCAATGCTAAAAGCCATATTATCGCGAAGGTAGTCAAAACCAAATTCGTTATTTGTACCGTACGTAATGTCAGCAGTATAAGCTAGCTTCTTCTGCTGTGGCATCATACCCGGTACGTTACAGCCTACAGTAAGGCCTAAAAATTCAAATAACGCACGGTTGGTTTCAGCATCACGTTTAGCAAGGTAGTCATTCACAGTAATTACGTGAACACCTTTGCCTGTTAAGCCGTTTAAATAAGCTGGTAGGGTAGCTGTTAGTGTTTTACCTTCACCGGTACGCATTTCTGCAATGCGACCTTGATGTAAAACCATACCACCTAATAACTGCACGTCGAAATGACGCATGCCATTTACACGCTTTGACGCTTCACGTACCACAGCAAAAGCTTCAGGTAGGATATCGTCAAGGCCTTGTCCGTTATCGTAACGTTCTCTAAACTCAGCTGTTTTAGCTCTTAAATCTTCATCAGAAAGCGCTTCAAGTTGCGTTTCTAGCGCATTGATTAGCGCGACCGTCTTTCTTAAGTTTTTAATAGTGCGGTCATTGCGACTACCAAAAAGCTTGGTAAATAAATTAGATATCATGATAAAACCGTTACAATGTATTCTTTGTCAGCCGAGTATCGGCTAACCCATTTTTAACAATTGGTAATTAATATGTGCTTTTAAATAACACTTAGAACATATTAATTAGCAATATTGTATTAAACCGCTCAAAAAGCACTGTTTATTACGTGCGCTACTATACCAGACTCTGCCAAACAACAAACTATCTCAATAAAAAGATCTGTGTATAAAATCGAAAAATTTGATCTGGTTCGTAAAAATAACTTTGTATTATTCAATTACAGTAGAAATAGCAGCGAACTGTAAAGATATGGTGCTAAATAAATTAAAAACAAGGGTTATAGCTGCGCTTAAGTTTGACGCTTAAACACAGCTATTAAATGAGTGTTTTATAATTTAAATTGGTTAACCGTTTTGTTAAGTGCTGCAGCTAAATCACTTAAGTCACGAGCTTCGTCAGCGAGGGTATGTGCATGGTCAGCGGTACTGTTCACTAAGTTATTAATTGCCGAAAGGCTCGTATTAATATCTTCAGCAACGACTGTTTGCTCCTCAGTTGACGTGGCTATTTGATGACTTTGGTCTTGTACTTTAGTGACCGACTGCGCAATATTGTGAAGTGAGCTAAGTACTTCTTTAGTTTGCAGTACTGAGCCCTCGGTTTGATCTTGTCCTTGTTGCATCATCACTGAGGCCTGTTGAGCTATTTGCTGCAAGCGCGAAATCATATTACGAATATCGTCAGTTGATTCTTGTGTGCGACTTGCTAGTGAGCGTACTTCATCAGCAACAACGGCAAAGCCTCGACCGTGTTCACCGGCACGAGCTGCCTCTATAGCCGCATTAAGTGCAAGTAAGTTGGTTTGATCGGCTATTGAATTAATTACGTCGACTAGCGCACCAATATTATTACTTTCTTGCTCAAGGCCTGCTACCACTTTAGATGCTTCACCAATATGTAGCGCAAGTTCAGTCATTACTTTTTGCGCCTGTGTAGAACGGCTTGCACCTTCTGCTGTAATTGCCTGAACTTCTTCAGCTGCGTTATTTGTATGTTGTGCATTACGTGATATTTCAAGCACAGTAGTCGCCATTTCAGTTACCGCGGCGCTGACGCTATCAACTTGCTGCTTCTCTTGCTGAATTTCAGAATTAGTTTGCTCAGAAACATGTCTTAGCTGAGCTGCTGCATTACTTAGCTGTTCTGCTTGCGCTGCGGTTTCTAGCATCATGGCGCGTAATTTATCAATAAAAGTGTTCATATGATTGGCCAGCTGTCCCACTTCATCTTGGCTATTAATATCAATTTTTTGAGTAAGGTCGCCTTCACCCGATGCTATATCACGCATAATGTGCGTAAGTGTTGTGATGGGTTTTGAAATCATATGGGTAGCCCATAAAATCATGGCTAATATAATAATTAAGATAATAACTACTGCAGTTGTTGTTGCGGTTACTGCGGCATTTACGGGCTCTTCAATCATGCTAGTCGGAATAAGTAGACCTACATACCAATCTATATGAGGCTGCTCTAGCTGCAGACGATGGTAAACCACATAAAACTGCTCACCTTTAAAAGTAACCATTTGGCTGCCTTTAAGGTTATTTCGCATTTGTGTATTTAATTCTTTAAAGCCTGCTGTATCTGTAAATTGTTGCTCAAGCGCATCGAGTCCTTCTTTACCGTTTGCACCTTCATCTGTAATTGAAAGTTTGTGTCCAGTGGCTTTTGAAAAGTGAACTACTTTTTGATTTCCATCGAGTAAAAATCCATAACCTTGGCCGTTAAAGCGAATATTTTCGACCATGTCGTTAATTTTGTTTAGTTGTAAATCAACACCGCCCATACCAATGAGTTTACGCTGTGCGTTATAAACAGGTTGTTGTACTACTGCAGATGCTACGCCTGTGGTTAAATCAACAGAGATTGGACCTACGTAAAGTTTGTTAACTTGCATGGCTTCTTGCCACCAACCACGCTTGTAGGCGTAATAAGGCTGGCCGTTGTAGTGACTTGTACGTTCATTTTCTTTAAAGTATTCACCGGTGGTTGCTGAGGCAAAAAAGGCCGATAAGATGTTTTCGTCGTTTGAGCTTAAACGCACAAAGTCTTGGTTTACTTCGTTGTAACCTGGCGCGCTTTCGAGTGCTTGATCGCGAGTATCCCAATTTTCAAAAAAATTGATTAAATGTGGGTTATTAACAAAGGTTGATACCATTTTACCGTACATCGCAAAGTAACTTTGCATTGAAAGTTGCTCGGTCTGTAGATAACTTTGTGCTTCGTTTTCTATGTTTTCTCTAGAGAGATTAGCAATGTGTTTAACAAAAAATGTTGAGGCGATAATTAGTAAAACGGTAATTGTTCCACCAATCAATAATAATATTTTCTTCCGTAATGATAAATTATTTAGCATGAGTGCGCATATTTTTATTATTTATGAAATTATATCTAATCATATCTTACTTAAAATCTCTATAAAGTTAGATAGAAAGAACTAATTATGCGTTTAAAATAAAGGCTTATACAAAAATGACAAATAAAAGTAATAAATTAGTAGTATTAGGTGCAGGTTGGTTAGGGCATGTTTTATGCGTAAGTGCGCAAAAAACTGATTGGCAAGTACAAGGAACGCATAGAACAGATATACACGAGTTTGATTTTGAGCGTCAGTTTACACTTGAAGATGGGCAATTAAGACATCAAGTTGATTTACAAAATGCTTATTGGGTATGTGCTATTCCACCACGTAGCAGGCACAGTGAAAGTAATTATCCTGAAACACTCACCGCAGCGCTTAAGCTCTCAAAGGAGTTAAACGCAAAGGGCTTTTTATTATGCTCATCAACCGGGGTATACGATCAAGAGCCTGGTGTATATAGCGAAAGTTGCGATATTTCATGCACAAACGAGCGCCAAATAAAGCTCTATGAGGCAGAAGAGCAAGTACTTGAGCAAGACGGGAAAGTGCTGCGTTTAGCTGGATTACTAGGGCCTAATAGAGAACCGGGTCGTTTTGTGGCAGGCAAAGAGCTTAATACATCAAGTGAGCAAGTAGTAAATATGGTGCATCAACAAGATGTAATTAATGCTGTTTTTGCGGTGATAGAGCACTGGCAAGTAGGGCAAAATATTTATAATGTTGTTAATCCTGCGCACCCAACAAAAGCTGAATACTACGCAGTGAAGTGTGCAGAACATGGTGGCGAGTTACCACGCTTTACCAGTGATGATAAAGCTGAGCGCAAAGTTATTGGCTCAGCTATTGAAGCGCTAGGCTTTACTTACCAATATGGTATTTAATATGCTGAAGGCAGGGGACTGCTCTCTATGAAGTCGCATAGCTTACCTTCACTTAGTAATGTATTAGCAGCTTCGATATCGGGAGCAAAGTAGCGGTCTTTATCATAGTAACTTACATGCTCGCGTAACAACGCTTTAGCGCTTTGCACTTTATGTGATGGTTCAAGCGGCTTTCTAAATTCTAGCCCTTGAACCGATGCTAACCATTCTATTGCCAAAACACCTTGGGTATTATTGGCCATTTCATCTAAGCGCCTTGCTGCAAAGGTTGCCATAGAAACATGATCTTCTTGATTTGCAGATGTAGGCAAGCTATCGACCGAAGCCGGATGTGCTAATGATTTGTTTTCTGACGCAAGCGCTGCTGCGGTAACTTGGGCAATCATAAATCCTGAATTTACCCCGCCGTTTTCAACTAAAAATGGCGGTAATTTGGATAGGTTTGAATCGATAAGTAATGCAATTCGCCTTTCTGCTAATGCACCAATTTCGGCAATTGCGATAGCTAAGTTATCGGCGGCCATTGCAACTGGCTCTGCATGAAAGTTACCTCCCGATATTATGTCGCCTACATCGGCAAAAACTAGCGGATTATCGGTTACACCGTTTGACTCGCATAACAATACTTCTGCGGCTTGGCGTATTTGAGTTAGGCAAGCACCTAGCACTTGAGGTTGGCAGCGAAGGCAGTATGGATCTTGTACTTTTTCACAATTTACGTGGGAATCACTAATTTGAGAGTGCGTATCGAGTAGCTCTCTAAATACTTGAGCGGTGTCTATTTGTCCGCGCTGACCACGAATATCATGAATACGTGCATCAAATGGCGCGCGACTACCCATTGCAGCTTCTATGCTTATCGAGCCGATAACGCAGCTCTGTGCATATAAGTTCTCGCTTCTAAATAGGCCTTGTAGTGCAAACGCAGTCGACGCTTGTGTACCATTTAATAATGCTAAGCCTTCTTTAGCTGCAAGGGTAAGAGGTTCAAGCCCCGCTATTTTTAACCCTTGTGCTGCACTAATTATTTTTCCTTTATGTCGCATTTGACCTTCAGCTAATAAAGGTAGGCACATATGCGCAAGAGGGGCTAAATCCCCCGATGCCCCCACAGAGCCCTTTTTAGGCACGCACGGATATACTTCGCTACTAAGCAGCTGCATAAAAAATTGGATTACTTGCAGGCGAATACCCGAGTAGCCGCGCGAAAGCGAGTTTACTTTTAAGGTGATCATTAACCTTACTGTGCTGTCATCCATGTATTCGCCAATGCCCGCAGCGTGTGAAAGCACAATGGAGCGCTGTAATAATTCAAGTTCGTCGTCGGCTATTTTGGTATTAGCTAATAACCCAAACCCGGTGTTAATCCCGTATACAGTGCGGTGCTCATTAATAACGTTTTGAACGGTTTGCGCGCTTGCTGCTATTTGCGATTCAGCATGCTTTGCAAGGCTTAACTTTACCGGTGAATTATTAATTTTTCTCAGTGTGTTTAAATTAAGTGAGCCTGGTGTGAGAGTAAGTTCGAACATGATCATTCCTCGTTTAGCATAGGTAGGTCTAACTTTTGTTCTTTGGCGCAGTTCTTTGCTATGTCGTATCCAGCATCAGCATGGCGCATTACACCCGTTGCAGGGTCGTTCCAAAGTACGCGAGCAATACGCTCTTTAGCTTCATTTGTACCATCGGCAACAATAACCACACCAGAGTGCTGACTAAAGCCCATACCTACACCGCCGCCATGATGAAGGGACACCCAAGTAGCGCCACTTGCTGTATTAAGCAGTGCATTGAGTAATGGCCAATCCGATACCGCATCAGAGCCATCTTTCATACTTTCTGTTTCGCGGTTAGGGCTGGCAACTGAGCCAGAGTCGAGGTGGTCACGACCAATAACGATAGGGGCTTTAAGTTCGCCATTTTTAACCATTTCGTTAAAGGCCAATGCAAGGCGTGCTCTATCTTTTAAACCTACCCAACAAATACGTGCAGGTAGCCCTTGAAATTGAATACGTTCACGGGCCATATCAAGCCAGTTATGCAAATGTGCATCATCAGGAATAAGCTCTTTTACTTTTGCATCGGTTTTATAAATATCTTCTGGATCGCCTGATAGTGCTACCCATCTAAATGGTCCAATACCTTCACAAAATAAAGGGCGAATATAGGCGGGTACAAATCCAGGAAAATCAAACGCGTTGGTAACACCTTCATCAAACGCCATTTGACGAATATTATTTCCGTAATCAGTAGTGGCGGCACCCGCTTTTTGCAGCGCCAGCATGGCTCTAACTTGGACTGCCATTGATTGTTTAGCAGCTTTTACTACCGCTTTTGGATCTTGCTCACGCATTTTTGCTGCGTGCTCCATTGTCCAGTTTTGTGGTAAGTAACCATTTAATGGATCGTGAGCTGATGTTTGATCTGTGACTACATCAGGTGTAATACCTGTTTTAACCAGTGTACTAAATACATCGGCAGCGTTACCAAGTAGGCCAACTGATAGGGCTTCACCTTTTATGCACGCATCGGTTATTAATTGCAGTGCGTGTTCAAGGTTCGCTGCTTTTACATCAACGTAGCCTGTTTTTATACGAAAATCGATACGGCTTTCATCACATTCAACAACTAGCGCACTAAACCCAGCCATTGTAGCGGCAAGTGGTTGCGCACCGCCCATACCACCAAGGCCACCCGTTAATACCCACTTACCTTTAGCACTGCCTGAAAAATGTTGCTTTGCCATGGCTATAAAGGTCTCGTAAGTGCCTTGTACAATGCCTTGCGAGCCAATATAAATCCAAGAACCCGCTGTCATTTGCCCGTACATCATCAAGCCTTTTTTATCGAGCTCGTTAAAGTGCTCCCAATTCGCCCAGTGTGGAACAAGGTTTGAGTTGGCAATAAGTACACGAGGGGCATTACTGTGGGTTTTAAATACACCAACGGGTTTTCCTGATTGTACAAGCAGAGTTTCGTCGTTTTCGAGTCTATCGAGGGTTTCTATAATTTTGTCATAACTTGGCCAATCACGAGCTGCTCGGCCAATACCACCATATACAACAAGTGCATGAGGATGTTCTGCAACTTCAGGGTCTAGATTATTCATTAGCATGCGCTTAGCAGCTTCAGTTTGCCAGCTTTTAGCACTTATTTTATCGCCATGAGGTGCACGTATTACGCGACTTGTGTCGAGTCGGTTGTTCATGTTTTGCTCCTGTTGTATATACAAGGTGATTTGTTATAAAAAAAGCGCAGTAAGCGCTATTGTTTGTTATTTTTTAAATGTTAAGTGTCCACCTAAGCGATATTTACTGCCTGGTGATACAAGGCGCGCAAAGCTTACAATGCCGTTAATAGACCATGTGCGTCGAATAACTTGTAAGCATGGCTCTTCGTTATATAAATTTAACCATTGGCACATTTCGCTGTTTGGCATAATAGCCTCTACGGTATGCCTCGCTTGGGTAAGTGGTGCAACACTAGATAGATACTCATGAGGTGTAAGCGTGCTAAAGTCTTGTTGTAAGTAACCAGCCGCAAGCGCAGGGTTTACAAAACGCTCTTCTAGCTGCAAGGGGCTGTCGTTTTCGTTATGCACGAGTACACTTCGATATACAACACTGTCAATCTCAACACCAAGCGCAATGGCAATAGGTGCGACTGCATTTATTGATTCAAGTATGAGTACACTACAGGTGTAGTTGCCGTTACGTTCTTTTACTTCATCAGCAATGTTTTTTATTTCGAGTAACGATGACTGCGATTTAAATGTGGCTACAAATGTACCTAACCCTTGGCTGCGGGTTAAAATACCTGCCTCGGTTAATTCGCTTAGTGCTCGGCGGGCTGTCATTCTGCTGACACTAAATTGACTACTTAGTTCGTTTTCAGAGGGAACACGTTGGTTTTCTTGCCACGTACCGCTGCGAATTTTATCAACAATGAATTGTTTTATTTGCGCAAATTTAGGTGTCGTCATTAAATTTATGGTTACATTAAAAATAAACTATATAAATAAGATGACACAATTATCTTGTATATACAAGATGGGTTGTTAGACTATATTTTCATCACTCTGGGCGTAAAAAGGGCTGCAAAATGCAAAGTACAACAAAAAATTATGAGTTAGAAGAAATCGACTTACTTTTAACTGATGCCAATATTGCCACTATGGATAGCAATATAAATGCCCCTTATGGCGCAATCGAAAATGCTGCTATAGCTATTAAAAATGGTAAAATTGCGTGGATTGGAGAGCAATCAACGTTGCCCAGTTTTGATGTGTTTGCAACGCCGACATTGAGTATAAAAGGGCAGTGGTTAACGCCGGGCTTAATAGATTGTCATACGCATCTAGTGTTTGCAGGTTCAAGATCGCAAGAGTTTGAGCAGCGCTTGCAGGGTGTAAGTTATGAGCAAATTGCGGCACAAGGCGGTGGCATAGCAAGTACGGTTAAAGCGACGAGAGCAGCCGACCGTGAACAATTGTTTGTTGATGCAAAAGATCGCTTAAATACGTTGTTAAAAGAAGGTGTAACCACCGTTGAAATAAAGTCGGGCTATGGGCTAGATACTGAAAACGAGATAAAAATATTAGAAGTAGCTCGTTTATTAGGTGAGCATCATCCTATTGATATTAAAACTACTTTTTTAGGGGCGCATGCTCTACCGCCTGAATACAAAGGCCGTGCTGATGAATATATTGATTTGGTATGTACTGACATGCTTGATCAGGTAGTGGCTAATAATCTTGCTGATGCAGTCGATGTATTTTGTGAAAATGTAGGCTTTAGTTATTCGCAAACCAAACGTGTTTTCCAGGCGGCTAAAAAGCATAACCTCCCAGTAAAATGCCATGCTGAGCAGTTATCTAATCAACATGGTGCTGAGCTGGTGGCGCAGTTCAATGGCCTTTCGGCAGATCATATTGAGCATCTCGATGAAGAGGGTGTAAAAGCCATGGCAAACGCTGGGACGGTCGCGGTGTTATTGCCCGGTGCATTTTATTTTTTAAGAGAAACTAAATTCCCACCTATTGAGTTACTTAATCAATATAAAGTACCTATAGCTATTGCGAGTGATTTTAATCCTGGCACTTCACCGCTGTGCTCAGTGCACTTGATGATGAATATGGCATGCACATTGTTTAGATTAACACCCGAGCAAGCATTGGCAGGTGTTACTTGCAATGCTGCTAAAGCACTAGGGTTAGACGACCGTGGTATTTTAAAGGTTGGTGCAAGAGCTGATATTGCGCATTGGCAAATAAGTCATCCATCACAATTAAGTTACCAATTTGGCGTAAATAAACTGTTAAATTTATGGATTTTGGGTAGAATTAACTAATTTTTATTATTTTTACCCACATATAACCTGGTTTAAACTTTTTTAGCGAATACGGATGCCGTTAATTTGAACATACTAACCGACAGTAATTTCCCAATATTTTTTAGTGGTGCACTATTGATGGCGATGATTGCCACTTTATTTGCCGTTAAAAATGTCAGTATTAAATTTAGCTATTTATGCACAGCAGCTGTTGGTTTGGCTATTTTGAGTACGGGCGCAGCTTGGCTTGCCATTTTACTTGCCTTTGGATTTTGTTTTCATTTATGGCAAGCCTTCGAGCGAAATAATTGGAGCATGATTATTACCAGCTCAATGGCTGGTCTTTTATTTGTTGTTCTATTTTCAGCTCATTTATTATTGGAAGTTCCGTTATTTTGGGTTGTGTTAGCAATATTATTATTAGCTATTGTTGGCTTTTTAAATGACGAAAGCGCTGAAATAGAAGTCGTGATAGAGCCAGAACCTACAGGTGATGCATTTATTGAAGAGTCTCCGCTTTCGGTTTTTGCAGATAGAAAACAGTTACGCCAAGGTTACTATGCATGGTGCGACAACAAGCAAGTAAGTGCAGCGTTAATCGTTATTCGTCTTGAAGGATTTGAGCAAGTTAACCAGCATATAGGACGTGACTTTGGCGATATACTTTTAGCACAATCGGCTAATCGAATAAAAGAACTGCTTTCAAGTGACGAGATAGTGACTTTAGTTGGGCAAGAAAAGCTAGCCCACTTAGGGGGCCTTAACTTTGCATTTATTTGTAGTTTTGCGAATCAAAAACATTTACATGAGTTGGTTATTGAACAAATACTGGGTGCAACACTTAAGCCATTTAATGTTGCTAACTGCACTGTAGAGGTAAAAGCGAGGGCGAGTTATGTTGATTGTAATGAGCAAGACAATAACTTTGATAATTTAATATCGTACGCATACCTAGCACTCGATAGCCACCCAAATCGCAAGGTTGTGCCTTATCATCAACAAATGATGATTGAACTGCGAGAGCAACAAGCGCGACTAAAAGAATTAGCAAATATTGATTTTTCGAGCGAATTAGAACTCTATTTTCAACCTATAATTTGTAACGAAAACGGTCAAATTGAGTTTTTAGAATTACTACTGCGTTGGCAGCACCCTAAGCAAGGAATTTTATCTGCTAATCGTTTTATTGACGACATAAGAATAGCAGGGCTTGGTTACCCGCTTGCTAAATTTGTAATGGAGAGAGCCGCTGAGCTTGCAATGGCGCTTAGAGTAGAAGGTATTTCCATACCGCTTAGCATTAACGTATTTGGCCCTGAAATGCTAAATGAAGAGTTTGTTGAATTTGTTGATGTTGTTATAAATGAACATCACTTAGAGGCGGGAGACTTGATTGTTGAATGCCCTTTACATATTTTTGCTGGTTTAGATGACAAAGGTCGAGGCATGATCGCAAGGCTTAATAACATAGGCTTAAAAGTATGTGTGGATGGACTTGGTGATAACCCGGTACTACTTTCTAAGTTACCAAGTTTAGCGGTTGAGTATATTAAGGTTTCACCTTCACTTACCGCTGACTTTAGTAATCAAAACAATATACGCAGTTTAGTTGGTGGAATGGTTGATATGCATAGCCAACAAAAAACAAAAGTGATTTTTGAAGGAGTAGAAACACTTGAGCAACTTAAGTTTGTAAAAAGCTTAAAAGGTTATGCTGCCCAAGGTTATTACTTTGGTCACCCGCTAAGTAGTATCGGTTTAATGAGCTGGCTAAAAGAGTGGCGATCGGTTCAACAACGTTAAGTGTTTTCTTTGGCTTGTAGGTAGCTATTTACAAGTGCACTAATCACTTGCCCTACATGGGCAGCACCGACATCTAACCCGTTAGGGTGCTGGCTAGGCGCTGCTTCACATAAGTGTAAGTACTTAGAGTGCCGGTGGCTTGCAGCTAAATGCACAAAGTGCTCAGTGTCACTCACACTAAATCCGCAATATGTATACGCACTAACTGGCATATAAGTAATACTATCTAAATCAACTTCAACACCCAGTGGTAAATCATTAAAATTACTTAGTGCATTTTCAATTGCCTGCGTTAGTGTAATTTTTCGCTTAACTTGTATAGATTGATAGCTATCAAACTTAAAGTTAGCTTCACTCATTGCATCTATAATTGCTTGATTATTTTTTAATTCATGTAAGCCAATAACATGGTAATTACTTAGATGTTGCTCGTTATACGCGTAGCGAAAACCATTACCACTATGGCGACCTTCACATTCTCTAAAATCGGCATGAGGGTCAAAATTGATAGCATTAACAGGCGTGTTTTTTGACTTACTTAGCGCGCGAATAATACCTAAGCAATTATTGTGACCTCCGCCAATTACGATTGGCTCAAGCCCTGCTTTAAAAATAAGGCTTAATACTGACTCTACGCGTTCATCAAGTTGTTGGCATAAATCTCGTAATTGAGTTAACTGCTGGGCTTGCTGATTATTAAGTTGGTTGCTTTGCGCCATTAAATCATCAGTATTTACTTCACCCAATAAAAGTACTTTTTGAGTGGCAATAAATTGATTATGAGATTGGTTTAAAAAACGTTTTAAAAAAGCAGGCCATGCTTCATTTGCACCGCTATTTCCTAAATTTGCTTTTGGGCCAATATCTTCGCAAATACCAAGAAGTACGTAGCAAATGCCAAATTGAGCTGCGTCAATAAGTGCTTGTTGCAGGTTTACTTGAGTGTCTAGCAAGGCCATTGATTGCCATGCTTTTTTTTCATTTACGCGGTTAGAGCAGAGTGCTCTAACCGCGCTTTCATCATATACTTTTAAATGGGAGGTCACGTTATACTTCTACAACTTCCAATTCTAATTCTTCTGCAGATAAAACAATGCCAGTACTATCGGCATAAATAAAGTCATCATCAAAAAATGATACACCGGCAAAGTTAACGCCTATAGCATCCTCGCCAGCACCTTCACTGTCAGCTGCAACAGGAATGGAAGCAATTGCTTGAATGCCTAAATCAAGTTCTTCAAGCTCATCAACGTGGCGTACTGCGCCGTAAACAACAATACCATTCCAGTTATTTTCAAGTGCAAGTTCGGCCAATTCAATATCAATAAGTGCACGGCGAGTTGAGCCACCACCGTCAATAAGAAGCACTAAGTCTGTACCGTCTTGAGAAAGTAATTCGCGGATCAGTTCATTATTTTCAAAACATTTAACCGTTTTAATGCGGCCACCAAAGCTGTGTCGACCACCAAAGTTGATGAACATTGGCTCTAGCACGTCAACCACATCAGCAAAGTGGTCACATAAATCAGAAGTGCTGTAATCCATTATTTTATCCTCAAAAGGTACATTAATTTATACCTCAGTATACCCTCCTTATAAGCAATAACAACGACTTAATCGCAGTAAATTTAGACAAAACAAGCGCTAAATCATTAATCGCAATAATAGTGTCTTAAAAGCGTCACTCAATTGTTATTTACAACACATAAGCTAAATCGGTGTTCATATATTATGCAATGAGGGGGAAGTGATGGATAACAATAATATGTTTAAAAGGGCAGCTCTGCTAGATGAGCAATTATTTTTAACTCTGTTTAATTGCAACTCACCGAAGTGGTTTAAAACAATGGCGTTTGGATTATCAAAAAGCGGTGATGGAGGGCTTTACATACTTGTGTGTTTAGCGGTGTGGTGGCTTAGTAATAATGAGCAGCAACAATTATTACCTGTAACGATATTAGTTGGTTTTGCTATAGAAAGGCCCATTTATTTATTGGCCAAAAATAGATTTGCCCGTATCCGTCCATGCGACTGCTTAGTAACAAATGCTTACATAGTACCAAGTGATAAATTTAGTTTGCCCTCGGGTCACAGCGCTGCAGCGTTCTTAGTTGCGATTATACTAAGTCACTTTTTCCCTGAATATATATGGCTACTACTTAGTTGGGCTGCTGGTGTGGCTATTTCTCGTGTTGTATTAGGCGTACACTTTCCTGCTGATATTATTATAGGTGCTATTATTGGCAGTGTTTGTGGCTTATTCGCATTAGCGCTTGTGGTACCTGTATGAAAATATTGTATGGAGTGCAGGGGACCGGTAATGGTCATATAACGCGGGCTAGGGTTATGGCAAGCTGCTTTAATAAACTTGGTATTGATGTTGACTATGTGTTTTCAGGGCGAGCAAATAAAGATTACTTTGATATGCACGAATTCTCAGATTATAAAGCGTATCGGGGCTTATCGTTTAGTACTGAAAATGGGCAAGTCAAAAATTTAAAAACACTTAAAAACATGCGGGTTTGTAAGCTGGTGAGTGATATAAAATCGCTTGATATAAAAGAGTACGATTTTGTACTTAACGACTTTGAGCCAGTCACAGCATGGGCTGCAAAACGGGCCGATATACCAGTTATCGGTATTAGTCACCAAGCCGCATTTTTGTCAGAAAACGTACCTATATTTGGTCGTGGTGTACTCAGAAAATCGCTCATCAAGCATTATGCACCAGCATCTACCTATTTAGGCGTACACTGGAAGCCATTTGCAAATAATATAATCCCGCCTTTTATTGCTCATCATAATCATGAGAATCCTGTCGCGGTACTAAATAAGGTATTGGTATATTTACCGTTTGAAAACTTAGATAGCATTGTTGATTACTTAAAAGACTTTCCCGAAAAAGAATTTTATTGTTATCACCCAAATGCCTGCAATCAGTCTTTTGGACATATACATTTGCGACTCCCCTCACGTTCTGGTTTTTTAAATGACTTAGCAAACACGAGTGGCGTTATTGGTAATGCGGGGTTTGAGCTTGCCAGTGAGGCGCTTAAGTTAGGTAAGAAGTTACTATTAAAGCCTTTAGATGGGCAGTTTGAGCAAACCGCAAATGCACAAACTTTGTTTGCCATGGGCATGGCGCATGTTATGAACTATTTAAACTCGCAAGCCCTTGACGACTGGAATAGCGCCCCGCAAAATAAGCAAATAAATTACCCTAGCGACCCAGCGCCTTTAATTGATTGGTTGGTTAAACAACAGTGGAATAACACACAATCGTTACACAAAGGTTTGTGGGATAGTGTCGCTTTATAGCCATCACAATTAAGTCGCTTAGAATAACCAATAATAAAAAGTTAAATTAATGAGTCGCTTCTGAGCTATCAGCTATAATACAAATGCATATTTAAAAAAGGCGTTAGCGATGAATTTTTTACAAAACTTAACAATCAAACGACGTTTACAGTTAAACGCAGTCGTTGTTGGTTTAGCAATGGTGGTCCTTTTATGCGTAATAATTTATGAAGCGAGAACAACGTTAAGCTTAAATAAAACAATTCAGCTTGCTGAAGAGCTTAATATCCATGAATTAGAACTGCGTAAACATGAAAAAAACTTTCTTTTTTATAAACAAGAAGAAGCATTAGACTTATTTGAACAAGATTATAACCAGCTTAAAAGTAAAATTGCTAAGTTGAATGTAATTATGCAAGAGCAGGGTATCGAAACCCAAAAAATAAGTAATCTCGATAATTTGGTAAGTGCTTATAACAATGACTTTATGAGTGTTGTTGTGCTACAAAAACGCATAGGATTACACCCAAAAGATGGGCTGTATGGCGAACTAAGAAGTGCAGTACACGAGGTCGAAAGCTTGCTCAAAGAGCAAGATAATTACAAACTCTTATCTTCTATATTACAATTAAGACGGGCTGAAAAAGATTTTATGCTACGTTTTGATCTTAAGTATTTAACTCGATTTGATGAAGGGGTTGATACTTTAAAGCAGCAAATCGCTCAGGCTCAATTTGATACAGGGTACACAGCTCAATTAAATGGCTTTTTAAATTCCTACCAAACGCAATTTCAAGCATTGGTCCAGGCACAGGTTGAATTGGGCTTAGATTTAAATTCAGGTGCACTTGGAAAAATGCGTAAAAGTGTTGAACAAAGTGATGCAATCGTTGCGCAGATACTATTAAGCACTAAGCAACAGGTAGATAAAAGCGTTGAACAGGCACAATTTTTAGCCATTCTTATTTTTGTGATTGCTGGCATTATTGTTTTGATGTTGGTTTATTTCACGAGCCGCTCGATTATTGTGCCTATAGAGCGGGTTTATCACACCATTAACGATATTCGTCGTAATAATGATTTAAGCGTGATGATAGAGCAAACAGGTAAAGACGAAATTACCACCATGACGGTCGACTTTAATAGCTTAATAGGCGATTTTAAAAACTTAATTAACGAAGTTAATGGTGCTTTAAATACGCTTAATATAGCAACAGAGCATTTATCAGAAAGTACTGCAGCAACAAGCTCCGGTATGCAAGAGCAATTACATGAAGCCGACATGGTTGCAACTGCAGCCACCGAAATGCAGGCGACGATTCAGGATATTTCACATAATACTGAAGCGGCTGCTAAAAAAGCAGAGTCAACAAATTTAAGTGCTCAACAAGGGCGCAGTGAAGTTGACTCTACCGTTAAGCACATTAGGGCCCTATCTGATTCGTTAGGGAATGCATCAAATGTAGTGTCGCAACTTGAAAAAGATGGCGAAACAATTGGTTCAGTGCTTGATGTAATTCGGGGGATTGCAGATCAAACAAATTTACTCGCACTTAATGCGGCAATAGAAGCGGCCCGTGCTGGTGAGTATGGTCGTGGCTTTGCTGTTGTTGCAGATGAGGTTCGTTCATTAGCGAAGCGTACTCAAGAGTCTACGAGTGAGATTGAAGGTATTATAAGTACCTTACAGCAGCGTACTCAAGAAGTGGTAAGTATTATGCACAAATGTCGTTCTCAAGGCGATGAAAGTGCCTCGCAAGCAATTAAAGCAGGTGAGTTATTAGGCGCAATTACTGAAGATGTACAAACAATAATGGAAATGAGCTCTCAAATAGCGGTTGCTATTGACGAGCAAAGCCAAGTGGCATCAGAGGTTAATAAAAATGTAGTAAGAATTCGCGACATTGCGCAAGATGCAACTGAACATGCTGCTAAAAACGCCCAAACTAGCGAAGAAGTATCTGAGCAAGCTAGAGTGTTATTTAGCGCTATTGATAAGTTTAAAGTGTAACTAACTTGAACCCTGGATAGTAAATATCTTAACCAGGGTTTAGGTTAACTAATCTAAAAATACCCACCTAAAGTTACCAATAAGGTTTAAGGAATAAACTTTATTGGTACACTGTTTTTGTTTTGTTCGTGCTCGGCTACGCGTGCCGAATATTCATCGCTCAACGTTTGTTGCTGCGCTTGTAGTTTTTCAAAGTAACTCCAACTGAACAGTCCGCTATTGTGACCATCATCGAAATCTAAACGCAGTGCATAATGCCCAACAGGTACTATGTTTTTTATACCTACAGATTGTTTATTAAGTACTAGCTTCATTGGACCAGAGCCATGGCCTTGCACTTCAGCAGAGGGAGAGTGAACGCGTAAAAATTCACAGCTAAAGACTGCTTGGCTATCGTCGTCAAAATAAACATCTAAATTTTTACTCACGCTGTGGTAATGCACTTTTGTAACGTGTTTCATTTTATATATCCCATTAAAAAGCCCCCAATCTGGAGGCTTTTAGTATAACGTTTATATTCGTTTTATAGAATGAAGCGGCTTAAGTCTTCATCTTCAACAAGTGCGCCTAGATGTTTTTCAACGTAAGCGGCGTCAATGACAAGTGATGAACCTGCTTTTTCAGAAGCATCGTATGAAATTTCTTCCATCAATCTTTCCATCACAGTATGCAAGCGACGAGCACCGATGTTTTCGGTTTTTTCGTTAACTTGCCACGCTGCCTTAGCAATACGCTCAATAGCATCATCACTAAACTCAATCGTTACTTGCTCAGTTTTAAGGAGCTCTCGTTGTTGCTCAGTAAGCGATGCATGCGGCTCTGTCAGGATACGTTTAAAGTCATCTGCAGTTAGTGGTTCAAGTTCTACTCGAATCGGTAAGCGACCTTGTAGCTCAGGTATCATGTCTGATGGTTTAGACATTTGGAACGCACCTGAGGCAATAAACAACATATGGTCAGTTTTAACCATACCGTGTTTAGTGTTTACTGTTGAGCCTTCAATTAGCGGTAGTAAGTCGCGCTGAACACCTTCTCGGCTCACATCAGGGCCTGAAGAATCACCACGTTTACAAATTTTGTCTATTTCATCTATAAACACAATACCGTTTTGCTCTACTGCAAAAATAGCTTGTTCTTTTAGCTCTTCAGGGTTTACTAATTTAGCGGCTTCTTCTTCCGTTAATAGTTTGAAGGCCTCTTTAATTTTTAACTTACGTTTAGTGCGTTTATCGCCGCCCATGTTTTGAAACATGCTTTGTAACTGGTTGGTCATATCTTCCATACCAGGAGGCGCCATAATTTCTACGTTTGATTGAGCTTGCGCTAATTCAATCTCGATTTCTTTATCATCTAATTGACCTTCACGTAATTTTTTACGAAATGTTTGGCGAGTAGATGAAGTATCGTCGCGTTGGCTTTCGCCATATTGATCTTTAACCGGTGGTAAAAGTGCATCTAAAATTCGCTCTTCTGCTGCTTCTTCGGCGCGATGTTTAAACTTTTTAGTTTGCTGTTCGCGAGTCATTTTAATTGAAACATCAACGAGGTCACGTATGATCGTATCTACTTCTTTACCAACATAACCAACTTCAGTAAATTTAGTCGCTTCTACTTTAATGAATGGTGCGTTAGCAAGTTTTGCTAAACGGCGGGCAATTTCTGTTTTACCTACACCTGTTGGACCAATCATTAATATATTTTTTGGTGTTACTTCACTGCGTAAATCTTCATTTAATTGCATACGGCGCCAGCGATTACGAAGCGCAATAGCGACCGCTTTTTTAGCTTTAGCCTGACCTATAATGTGCTGATCTAGCTCGTGAACAATTTCTCTTGGGGTCATATCAGACATAATAGTTCCTATTATAATTCTTCGATTGTTTGGAAGTTATTAGTAAATACGCAGATGTTGCCTGCAATAGTTAAGCTTTTCTCTACTATTTCACGAGCGCTTAAATCTGTATTTTCTAAAAGGGCGGTTGCAGCTGATTGCGCAAAGTTACCACCACTACCAATTGCAATTAAATCGTTTTCTGGCTGAACTACATCGCCATTACCGGTAATAATTAAAGAGGCTGTTTCGTCTGCTACGGCGAGCAGCGCTTCGAGTTTTCGAAGTGCACGGTCACTTCGCCAATCTTTAGCCATTTCTACTGCGGCTTTAGTTAGGTTACCTTGGTGCATTTCTAATTTGCTTTCAAAACGTTCGAAAAGAGTGAAGGCATCAGCAGTACCGCCGGCAAAACCAGCGATTACTTTGCCATTATAAAGACGTCGAACTTTGCGGGCGTTGCCCTTCATTACGGTGTTACCAAGTGAAACTTGGCCATCGCCGCCAATTACAACTTTGTCGCCGCGGCGAACACTTACAATAGTAGTCATGTTATTCCTCATCATCGAGCTGCAGAGGCAACTCGTAAAAAACGATTATGATGAGGTTATATGGGTGAATGGTTTATTTTCAAGTCCAGCCCCAAATTCCGCAGCCGACTATTTTTACACGTTTAAGTTTGTTTTTATCGCTTTCGGCTTGGCGTTTGGTTTTATAAGGGCCTAAACGTACTTTATACCAAGTACCATTGCTGCCTTCAGCCTGTTTTATCTCAGAAATGAGCCCTGCAAATGCGATTTTAGCTTTTAACGATTCAGCTTGTGCATGAGTTCTGAACGAACCGCATTGCATAACATAAGGACCTTTTTGCTCAAGTTCTTTTACTTCAACTTGAATCTCGTGGTTTCTAATTTCTTTAATAAATTCCGGTGTACGTGGAATAACAACTTCTACTTTTGCGGGTGCAGTTGGGTTAGCTTGTTTTTCGACAAGTTTTGGATCGGCATTACTTTTTATAAACCATAGTGTGTAGGCAAAACCACCTACAAGTAAGATGGCTATAACGGCTAAAAGAATAGGAAATGGTTTTTTAGCGGGTGCGTTTTTTTTACTGTTTCTGCCTGCAGGCTTTTTATTAATATAATCGTGCTGTGCCATGGTGTTATTTTGGCCTTAACCTAAATCATGTCTATAGGGTCTACGTCTAAGCTCCAGCGTACTTTTTGTGCAAGTTTACTGGTACTTAAATAATCAACCATTTGCGCAAGGTACTGATGTAATATGCGACGATCTTGCGCTTGAATATGCAATTGAAAACGATACATACCTGCGACTCTTTCAAGTGGGGCAGGGATCGGACCGAGCAATTGTATACCAGATACCCCATTCACAGGAACCAAATCCGTCAAAAAATCGACGACTAGTTTAATACTATGCCCTTGTGCACGCACAATGGCCATATTTGTAATGGGCGGTAAGTCAGCATCATCGCGCTCACTAAGAGCAAAGCGGGCAAAGTCTTGGTAACCATTATTAACTAAGTCTTGCAAAAGAGGGTGTTCTGGAAAGTGTGTTTGTAATAACACTTGGCCAGGCTCACCTGAACGTCCAGCACGCCCCGCTACTTGGGTGACTAATTGCGCTAAATGTTCTGTTGCTCTAAAGTCGCATGAGTATAAGCCGCTATCTACATCTAAAATTATAACAAGGCTTACATCTGCAAAGTGATGGCCTTTGGCAAGCATTTGTGTGCCCACTAAAATGCGTGCGCCCCCTAGGTTTATTTCATCAAGTGCTTTTTCAAGGCTACCTTTTCGGCGAGTTGAATCGCGGTCTATACGAGTAACTGGTGTATCAGGGAACTCGGTCGATAAAAACTCTTCAATTTGCTCTGTGCCTTTACCGTTAGGAAATATTTGCGTACTTCCACAGTCAGGGCATTGGTGAGGGACAGGGTACTGGTCGCCACAGTGATGACAGATCATTTGCCCAATCGCTTTATGAAATGTAGCGCTGGTACTGCATCGTTTACACTCGCTCAACCAACCGCACTCATGGCAAATAAGGGTTGGTGAGAAACCTCGGCGATTTAAAAATACCATAACCTGTTTACCGCGATTTAAGTGCTGACGCATAGTAGCAAGGCTTGCATGTGCAATACCTGCTTGGTCGGGCTGACCTTTCATATCGAGTAACTTAAACTGGTTGTCAGTCGCTGTTTGTGCACGCTCGGTTAAACTTAATAGCTGGTATTTGTTATTAATTGCTTTGTGTAGTGTTTCAAGCGCGGGTGTGGCGCTGCCTAATATAAGCGGAATTTTATGCTGAAAAGCTCTGTAAGCGGCTAAATCACGAGCATGGTAACGAAGGGTATCTTGTTGTTTAAATGACGAGTCGTGTTCTTCATCAACAACAATCATACCGAGTTTTAAAAATGGTAGAAAAATACTCGAACGCGTGCCAATAACTATCGCGCAACTGCCTTTTTCGCAAAAACGCCATGTTTGTAAACGTTCGTTGTCGGTAAGTGCAGAGTGCCAAAGCATAATGGGTGTATCAGGAAAACGGCGGCGAAAACGGTTTACGGTTTGTGGTGTTAGACCGATTTCGGGCACGAGTACGAGGGCTTGCTCGCCACGTTTGAGTACTTCTTCTAGGCACTGTAAATACACTTCGGTTTTACCGCTGCCCGTTACGCCTTCTAATAAGAAGCTGCTAAAGCCAGTACTTTGATTTATAGCTGTGCAAGCAACCGCTTGTTCTTTATTAAGTACTGGTTTACTACCGACGGTTGGAGCAACACTTTGCCATTGGTTATCGTGCTCAATAGTTTGTGTTATGAGTTCTTTATCTATTAAGCTATCTATTGTTTTTTTACTAAAGCCCAGTGCTTTTAACTCAGTTAATGATGACTTACCTGATTGTGATAACTGCTTTAATAGGTTGAGCTGTGTTTTAGCTTTTAATGACGGTACTTTTGCACCTTTTTCTGTCAGGGCAACCATATTAATACTGGTTTTATCAGGCGATTCACCTTGGCGAAGTGCACCAGGTAGCGCTATATGAATAGTTTCGCCTAATGGATAGCAATAATAGCGGGCAGTAAAGCTAAGGAGTTCTAAATGCTGGGCACTTAAAATAGGGGCGTCGTCTATTACCTCTATAATATTTTTAATTTTATTTAAAGGGACGTCGGTACTGCTTTTAATACCCAGAACAACCGCTACTTTTTTTTGATTACCAAAAGGTACCAAAACCCGCATGCCAGGTAGTAAAGGAGTTGATAAGCCACTGAGCTGTTCTTCTATTTTATAATCAAAGGTGCGTGGAAGCGGGACTTTAATAGCAACTTCAACAAAACTCATAACAACTCAACCCGTAAAATTAATGCTGTAATGTACTAAAAATAACGCTAAAAACCTACTAGCAATAGCGCTTGAGACAGAGATTGTTCACTTTTTTAGCAAAAATATAAATAAATACTTGTGTGGGGGGAGGTTGTTGGATAAAATCCGCCACCAACAAATTTGTTTTAACGACGTATGGTGCCAAACTCCGGGTTTGGAGAGCGATGCGGCCTTAACTAGAGGTTCCTATGAAAGAAGGTATTCACCCTAAGTACGAAGTAATTTCTGCAACATGTTCATGTGGAAATAAATTCGAAACTAGCTCAACTCTTTGTAAAGACATTCACTTAGACGTATGTTCTGCGTGTCACCCGTTTTACACTGGTAAGCAAAAAGTTTTAGACACTGGCGGACGTGTTGATCGCTTCAACAAGCGCTTCGGTGCACTTGCCAGCAAGAAGTAATTATTGCTGTTTAGTTAAAAAAAGCACCTTAGGGTGCTTTTTTTGTGCCTAAAATTTGCCATTTCCTGTTCTATTTAGCTAACTTTAGCTATTTTCTTATTTTGCATAACTATTTCCTATTCTTATTCTGAGTATGCATAATCCTTTACAGACAAATCGATAGATATTCTCTATATTTTAAATAGTACAATTTTTAACTAGGTTGATAAAAGTAGCTAACGTGGGCTTATCTGTTTTTAAAGTAGGGTAGTAGGCTGTTATTCTAAGTTTATGCTGATACTTTAAGTATACATTTTATAAGATTTTGGTAGGCATAAAAGCACCTTAAAACTTACTTTTTAGGTGAATTTTTATTTATTAAATGTCGATATAATCCTGCAAAGTTACTGAAAAACCTCTTAAAATTAAAGGATATAGCATATAACAGGATAGACCTGATATTGCTTGGAATTTAAAAATAATAAGGGTATCGTACCCCAAGACTCCATCTCTCACTTTAACTTAAATTGCAGGATACCATCGCGTTATGTCTGACTTTCGTGAACAAGCACTACATTACCACTCACATCCCGTACCAGGTAAAATTAGCATTGAGCTTACAAAACCAGCTGAAACGGCTCATGATCTTGCACTTGCGTATAGCCCAGGTGTTGCCGAACCTGTACGTGAAATAGCTGCAGATCCTGCAAATGCTTATAAATATACTGGTAAAGGTAACATGGTTGCGGTTATTACTAATGGTACTGCAATTTTAGGCCTTGGTAATTTAGGTCCTTTAGCGTCTAAGCCTGTAATGGAAGGTAAAGCGCTATTGTTTAAACGTTTTGCAGGGCTTGATTCTATCGATATTGAAGTTAAGCACAAAACAACAGAAGACTTTATTAATACGGTTGCCAATATTGCCGACACATTCGGTGGTATTAACCTTGAAGATATTAAAGCACCAGAGTGTTTTGAAATTGAAAAAGCATTAATAGAGCGTTGTAGCATTCCTGTTTTTCATGATGATCAACACGGTACTGCCATTGTAACGGCTGCTGGTATGTTAAATGCGCTAGAAGTACAAGGTAAGTCAATTGAAGATGCAATTATTGTATGTTTAGGTGCAGGCGCTGCTGCTGTTGCGTGTATGGAGCTGTTAATTAAGTGTGGCGCACTGCGCGAACACATTTATATGCTTGACCGCAAAGGTGTTATTCATACCCGCCGCGATGACTTAAATGAATACAAACAGCTTTTTGCTAACAATACCGATAAGCGTACATTGCAAGATGTAATTGCAGATGCTGATGTGTTTGTGGGCGTTTCTGGCCCTAACTTATTAGCGGCTGAAGATTTAAAGCTAATGGCTGAAAAACCAGTTGTGTTTGCATGTTCAAATCCAGATCCTGAGATTGATCCTGCACTTGCGCACGGCGCACGCAACGATTTAATCATGGCAACAGGACGCTCTGATTACCCTAACCAAGTTAATAATGTTTTATGTTTCCCGTTTATTTTCCGTGGTGCACTTGATGTACGTGCAAGCGCTATTAACGATGAAATGAAAATTGCTGCAGTAGATGCTATTCGAAGTATTGCCAAAGAGCCAGTACCTGCAGAAGTTTTAAAAGCCGCTGGTGTAGATAAACTAGAATTTGGTGCGCAGTATATTATTCCAAAACCAATGGATCCACGTTTACTGCCGCGTATAGCAAGAGCTGTTGCACTTGCTGCTATTGAGTCAGGTGTTGCACAAATTGAGCTACCTGAAAACTATATGCAGTAAATCTATACAGTAGAGCTATGCAATAAAATTTAGATATAAAAAAACCTCAGTAATTACTGAGGTTTTTTTTGTCTTTGTAATATTTATTCTTCGTTTAAAACGGGTACTTCTAGACCCATTTCTTGCATTATTTTTTTAACTTCTTCTGGCACTTTTTCGGCGTTATCTTTACGTAAGTCATCGTCATTTGGTAAAGGTTGGCCAGTAAAAGCATGCAAAAATGCCTCACATAGCAATTCACTATTTGTAGCATGGCGAAGGTTATTGATTTGACGACGTGTACGTTCGTCAGTTAATACCTTTAATACATTTAGCGGGATCGAAACGGTGATCTTTTTAACTTGCTCTGATTTTTTACCGTGTTCTGCGTATGGGTGAATATACTCACCATTCCATTTAGCCATAAGATGTATCGTTGCCTCAGATTATTAATTTCTCACACGGTATAAAAAGCGTGTAAATATGCGTGAAATTCTATCGATTTAAAAAAGATAGTCAAATAATAGATACCGATCTATCTTAATAAGCCTATTGTAGGTGTAAAGATAAGCACACTTTTGTGAGCTAAAATGTGTTATTCGCAAAGGCCCCTTCTACTTTTAGCCATCTAGAGCTTTAAAATACTTTGACTTATCAAAACGGATAACTTACTCTTTTAGACGTCTAAACATCCAAATTAATCAGGTGACGAATATGAGCGAAAAAAACAAAGCGACCATTGCTGTACGTAACGGCGTTGATGCTGATAAACATCATGGTGCGGTGGTACCGCCAATTTATTTATCGACTACTTATTCGTTTGCCGACTTTGATACTAAGCGTGAGTATGATTATGGTCGTAGCGGTAATCCTAATCGTGATATTTTAGCTGAGACGCTTGCTAAGCTTGAAGGTGGCGCTCGTGGCATAATTACAGCTACAGGCATGGCTGCCGTGCATTTAGCTACTCAGCTACTTAATAGTGACGATACGTTAGTAATTCCACATGATTGTTATGGTGGCAGCTATCGTTTATTTACATCTTTACAAAAACGCGGACTACTAAAGCTCGAAATATTAGATTTAACAAAAGAAGAAAGTCTTCAACAAATTTTAGTAATTAAACCAAAGCTTATTTGGATAGAAACCCCAAGTAACCCAGTACTTCGTTTAACAGATATTAAAGCGGTTACCGATGTGGCTAAGCAATGCGGTGCATTGGTGGCTGCAGATAACACGTTTTTGTCGCCTGCTTTACAAAATCCTCTTAAGTTTGGTGTAGATATTGTGGTGCATTCAACCACTAAATACATTAACGGACACTCAGATGTAGTAGGCGGCGCTGTTATTGCCGCAACACAAGAGTTAGGCGATGAGCTTGCTTGGTGGGCTAATAACATTGGTATTACGGGTGCGCCTTTTGATAGCTATTTAACGCTTCGTGGTTTACGTACTTTAAATGTGCGCCTAAGGCAGCATCAAGAAAATGCACTGGCAATAGCTAAGTACCTTGAAAGCTCTGAATATGTAAGCCAAGTTTACTACCCAGGTCTTGAGTCACATCCTCAACATGAGCTGGCTAAAGCACAGCAACTTGGTTTTGGTGGCATGGTTAGTTTTGATATTAAAGGCGATATAAACGACGCTGCGGCATTTTTAACTAGCCTTAAAACGTTTAGTTTAGCTGAGTCATTAGGTGGCGTAGAGAGCTTAATTTGTCACCCTGCAACTATGACGCACGCAGGTATGGAGGCAACAGCACGTTTAGAGGCGGGTGTGGGCGATACGCTTATTCGTATTTCGGTAGGTATTGAAGATATACACGATTTAGTCGCTGATTTTGAACGAGTGTTTGAACTTGTAAAACCAGGGCAAAATAAAAATGTTGGCCGTGTAGGCAAAGGAGCAGGCACTCCTGGTGGTAACGTTAAATTAAGTGCAGCTCGTCCGGCGCTTTGGTGATTAATATGGTTAATTGTATACATAAATTTGGTGGCTCGAGTTTAAGCTCAAGTGAGCGATACCAAAGCGTAGCAAAAATAATAATTACACATACTCAGCCGGGTGATTGTGTGGTGGTATCGGCTGCGGGTAAGACAACCGATACGCTAGTATTACTTTGGCAAAGCTATCAAAAACAAGATACTCAAGCAGTAGCTGATATTTTACTGCAGTTAAATAACCATCAAAGTGATTTAATAGAGCAGTTATTAGAAGCTGATTTAAAACGAAGTGCACTTAAAACACTAAGTATCGAACTTAGCTATATTGCAGAACTTGCTCAAGCTGAGCAGCTAAAAGAGGCTGCATTACTTGCACATGGCGAACTGTGGTCAGCACGTTTACTCGCTACTTATTTACAGCAGCTAAATATTGAGGCATGCGCTCAAGATGCACGTACTCTTTTTACCTTAAATGATGGCGAATTAATGCATGCGCAAAATGCGCAGCAATGTGGGCAGTTAATTTTGCCTAATAAAATAAATGTTGTTACTGGGTTTATTGCCGCAGATATCAAAGGCGAGACAGTAACGCTTGGCCGAAATGGCAGTGACTACAGCGCAACACTACTTGCAAATTATTGCAATGCTAAGCAAGTATGTATTTGGACTGATACACAGGGAGTGTATAGCACTGATCCTCGCAAGGTACAAAAAGCGATTAAGTACGGCAAAATTTGCCGTGGGCAGGCTAATTTATTAGCTCGTTTGGGTAACCCTGTATTACATGCAAAAACACTATCGCCACTTAAAAACACAGATATTAAGTTAGCTGTTCGCAGTAGTTTTGACGTACAAGCAAGTCCAACAGATATAGTAAAAGAAGGTTCAGCGAAGAAAAAACGTTTTATAACCACGTTGCAAAATGTTGACCTATTAATGGTTGAAGGATTAAGTGAAGGTGAGGTCTCAAGCGTTAGTCAGCTTATTCAGCATAGCCTTCATCACTTTAACCATAATGGTGAAGTGTATTTAGTAGTACCTGCAGCACAAACTTATCTGGTTATTAATTATTTTGCGGGTAGGGCAAATATTAGTGAGTCAAATTTAAACGGTTGTGCAATTGTAGCGCCTGAGCAAGACGTTAATACATTAAGCTTACAAGCATTAGATTTATTAAAAATCCACAGCATAAAACCTCGTTTTGTCCATCAAGATACTGGCTATGCTTTATTGCTTACCGATCAATTTATAGATAGTGATATACAAAGTGCCTTACACGATAAGTTAATTAATAAAGGCCAAGAAATCGCAATTATAGTTGCGGGGCTTGGTAACGTTGGCGACGCTTTTATTAAACAGTTATCGGCACAATTTGAGCGTTTATCGGATGACTTTAGTATTAAATTAGTCGGTCTAATTCGCTCTAAAAAAATGCTGTTTAATGCAAGTGGTATTAATACACAGCAATGGAAAACTCAATGGCAGCATGAGGCAAATAGCTATCAATCTGCAGATTTACTGAATGCTATAAATGAGCTCGATTACGAGCATAAAATTGTAATTGATATTACCGCAAGTGAACAATTTAGCTTGTTATATCCAGACTTTGTAGATAGAAACTGTCATTTAATTAGTGCTAATAAATACGCTGGAACAGCACCGACTACTTGGTATAAAGCACTTCGTAGTAATATTACAGAACGTAATTTACATTGGCGATATAACACCAGTGTAGGCGCTGGCTTACCTATTAACTTTGCTTTGGCTGATTTGCAAAATAGTGGCGATAAAATAACACGTATAGAAGGTGTTTTCTCAGGCACGCTTTCGTGGTTATGCAGTAAATATGATGGAACAAGGCCATTTTCTGAGTTGCTACTGGAAGCTCAGAAAATGGGATTCACAGAGCCAGACCCTCGCGAAGATTTATCTGGGCGAGATATGCAGCGTAAGCTACTTATTTTAGCTCGAGAGCTAGGTGTTGAGCTTGAACTTGACGATATTGGTTTATCGGCATTGATGCCAGATGAACTTGCGCTGGGAAGTTGGGATGACTTTTTAAATAAAAAAGCACAGCTAGACGCGTTCATCGAAGAGCATGCAGTGACAGCAAAGTCTAAAAATTTAGTACTTAGATATACGGGCTTGTTAGAAATCACACAAGGTGAAGTAATTGCTAAAGTGGGAATAGCGTATGTGCCTAATGGCGATGCGTTAGCAAACCTTACACCTGGCGATAATATTTTTGTAATTAATAGCAAATGGTATAGCGATAACGCATTAGTGATTCAGGGGCCTGGAGCGGGTAGAGAAGTGACCGCTGCGGGTGTGCACTCTGATTTATATTGGCTTGTTCAAAACTTAAAATAAACCTTTGGTTTAAACAAAAACGGCAGCTTAAATAAGCTGCCGTTTTTGTATTACATACATATTACTAAAATAGCTCTTCTTCTGTTTTAGTGTCTTCTTCAAATATATCGTTAGGCTGAGATAGCACATACTTTGTAGGTGCGGTGCCTTTTTCAAAATATTCAAATCGACTTGTGTAGTCATTTTTATGGCTAAGTAAGCCTGTAGCTAAATCAATACGAATAGAAACAAGTCCCTCAGGCGGCTCAATTGGGGCTTCAGGCTTGCCTTCAAGTGCCGCTTTCATAAATTCAACCCATGCTGGCTGCGCGGTTTTAGCGCCAGATTCCGCACCTGATATTTGGCTGCTATCTAGGTTGTTATTATATGTAGAGCGACCAAGAGCGTTGCCCGGATTATCAAAGCCAACCCAAACTGAGGTCATCACATTACTATTAAAACCGCTAAACCAGGTATCTACTGAGTCATTAGTTGTGCCTGTTTTACCTGAAATATCGCGACGATCTAGCGCTTGTGCTCGCCAACCGGTTCCACTCCAACCTGTTTTATGAGCCCAGCTACCACCCCCCCAAATTGCACTATTCATAGCATCAGCAATTAAAAATGCATTTTGCTTAGAAATAATTCTCGGCGCACATTTTTTCGTTTGCTCCATTTCATCATCACTATTATGCATCGAGAGTACATTGTGTGTTGGCAAAGGCTCTTCGTCACAGGCAAGAGCAGGGTTTGCTTTAAACAATACATTGCCGTAAGCATCTTGAATTTCTGAGATAAAGTAAGGTTCAATTAAGTGACCACCGTTGGCAAATGTGCTCATGCCTCTTGCAAGTTCAAGCGGAGTAATAGAAGCACTACCAAGTGCTAATGATTCACTACGATTAATGTCAGCGTCTTTAAAACCAAATTTTAGTAAGTGATCAGCTGTACGTTGCAATCCAACACCACGTAGTAAGCGCACCGAAATAACGTTTTTAGACTGTGCTAAAGCACGGCGAATTCGAATAGGACCATTGTAAACAGCAGGGCTGTTTTTAGGGCGCCATGCTACGCCTTGGCTCTTATCCCACTGGTTTATAGGTGCATCATTTAATATAGACGCAAGCGTGTAACCTTTTTCAAGTGCTGCTGAATATATAAAAGGTTTTATATTAGAACCCACTTGACGCTTAGCTTGTATCGCTCGGTTGTATTGACTTTGCTCAAAGCTGTAACCCCCTACAATAGCTTTTATTCTACCGTCTTGTGGGTCGAGGGATACAATAGCGCTTGATGCTTCTGGTATTTGGCTTAATAAGTAGCTGTTATCTTCGTTTTGACGTACCCATATTTGCATACCTGGCGTTAAAATATCAGTAGCTGCTTTTGGAGCAAAGCTTTGGCGGTAGCGAGTAATATACTTACGCGCCCATTTTAAACTATCCCAACTGAGAGTTGTTTGCTCACCGTTTTTAAGTAGTACTGTAGCTGTTTTATTATTAACACTGAGTACTGCTGCAACTTTTAAAGTGCCTAACTCATTTACGCTCTGTAATTTATTGAGTATTTGTTGCTCAGTTAAAGCTGGTTGTGTTTCAGGATTCCATAAAACATCAGTTGGACCTCTAAAACCATGACGCATATCGTAACTGTGTAAGTTATTTACAAGTGCGTTTTGCGCTGCTTTTTGAACCTTTGACTCTACTGAGGTAAAAATTTTAAAACCAGAGTTGTAGGCTTTATCTACCCCATAGCGCGAAACCATTTCAGCGCGCACCATTTCAGAGATATACGGTGCGTATAAGTTTATTTCTGCACCGTGAAAATAAGCTGTAATAGGTTGGCTAGTTGCTTCGCTATATTGCTCTTGTGTTATATAGTCTTCGGTCAGTAAACGGCCTAAAACTACATTTCGGCGTGCTTTTGCACGCGTTGGGTTACGAATTGGGTTTAAAGCTGAAGGTGCTTTAGGTAAACCTGCAATCATCGCCATTTGCGCAAGTGTTAAATCTTTTAGCTCTTTACCGTAATAAACTTGCGCTGCTGCACCAATACCGAAAGCACGATTACCTAATTCTATTTTATTAAGGTAAAGCTCTAAAATTTCGTCTTTTGTTAACACTCCTTCAATATGAAGCGCTATAAATATTTCTTTAACTTTACGGATATACGCTTTTTCGCGTGTTAAAAAGAAATTACGAGCAAGCTGCATAGTAATAGTACTTGCACCTTGTTTTTTCTCGCCAGTAGATATAAGAACAACAGCCGAACGTACTATACCAATAGGGTCTATGCCTATATGATCGTAAAATCGATTATCTTCTGTCGCTAAAAATGCATTAATGAGTGTTTGAGGAATTTCATCAATAGTCACTGGAATACGACGTTTTTCACCAAATTGATTGATTAAAAGCCCATCTTTAGTGAATACTTGCATAGGAGTTTGTAATTGCACGTCTTTTAAAACTTGCACACTGGGGATATCAGGTTTAACGTAGTAATAAAGACTGATCAAAGTAATCAGACCAATTAACACACAAATGATAAAAAATTGTAAAGTTCG